>JBCCTE010000001.1:0-26143 GCA_039198915.1 Cyanobacteria bacterium P01_D01_bin.73
CTAATCTTAGGGAGATTATTACACTCTAGTAGAGCCAGCGACTATTTATCTCCAAGTTTTACACATCATTTGAGACAGCAACATGCAAAAACCTCTTGTCATCAAGAGTTAGAGTACCACATAATAACTTCTGTCGATATCGGCTTCATCTTGCTGGGTTTTCCCAATCTACAAAAGCCCTATAGCATGACAAAACTGTTGAGACTGTGCTAGTGATATTAGCAGATAGCCTTCCTTAAAATCGACCTTCAAGTAATATTACTTGGACCGAGATGAGAAACGGAGAACTTTATGTTGCCGAGTCTGATGCTAATTTGTTTTATAGTTTTAACTTACGACGTCTGTAGCTGTTGAGTTTACAGGGAGCAGATTCGATATCCAGGTTGGTCATGTATGTAAGCCCAGCAGTGACGAATCCTTGACTAGCATCCTTGAATGGAATGGTCCAATAAAAGCTGTGTGTATCTGTAAAATAAAAAAAAAATTGAAGGCTAAAGACGAACACCAAATTTGGCTTCTTTTATGAAACATGGGCATTAAATCATCCATAAAAAAGTAAACTTGAAATTAGGAGATGATTTTTAGACTTGCTTTTTTTTCCAAATGATCAAAGGTTGACAAAAATGATTTCGGGTCTGATTATGGTCATGATTACACAGACAGGCTAAAGCTTACCGTTTTTGGGAATAGGTCCACATTTCTCATCACGATCTCTGTATATTCTGGTCCACTCTCTCAGAGCCAAGTTCTGAATTTTAGACAGCGCTTTGCTCAAACTGAGCTGGTTGTCTCCTCCCTCTAAGAAGACCGCCGGAACATATACCCCACGGCATTGCCAGCGGTAAGGGCGATGGAGCTGGGGACAATCTGATCAGCCGGCAACTTCCCAGTGGCGGCAGCTACCACCAAAGCAGCGGGGGCTCCTAGTGCCATCACTGCATGTTGATTGGCGATCGCCTGAGTCCGTTGTTTCTTAGTGGGTTGGGGCGATCGCTTAGCCGTGCTTTTGGTAGCAGTATTCTTTTTGGAGGCTCTGGGCTTAGGATTCCGAGTTTTTCTGGTAGTTGCCATTAGTGACCCGCTGCCTTGCAAAATGCCTCAATCTGTTGATTCTTAGCGGCGGCTTCAGATTCTAAAGATGCAACCTTAGCGGCACTACCAGAAGCCCCAGCGGATATCCCGGCGCGGTACATGGTGAGTCCCACGGCGCCGGTGCCAAGCAAAATCATCAGGGTATAGGCGATCACCAACTTTGGGCTACCCTTTGGCGCTGGGGTTGTTGCTGGCTGAAGCTTCTGGCGATAGATCGGTATAGGTTGCCACGCTACGGAATCGGGAATGTCAGGGTGCTGCTGCGATGCCTGAGGCGTTGGTGGTGATGTAGTGTACATGTGAATTTAAGTTGATTGGCTTGGATTCAGGCGGACTGGGCTGAAAGGTAAGAGAGTTAGCCTAGTCCGCTCAAAATGATGGTTTTGCGCCTGCCAGAGCCTCGAATTTCTACGCTGTATGGCGGGCGGTATCGACGTCGGGGTGCCACCATTCCTAATGGGGCTAGGTTGTGGTGATAGGCCATGTCGGTAGCTTGGGGCGATCGCGAAAGAACCAGAGATTGAATTCCGGCGGTTGCCAGGGCGATCGCACATGATGCGAGGAAGGTTTTAAGCATCGGTATTTTGATCAGTTTCAGAAGAGTTTGGGCGGGGGGACCGGTCAGGTAGAGTGTCGATTTTGCCAACCATGTAGTCAGCGATCGCCCGCGCTTGCTCGATGGTTTCGTCGCCGGTTAACGCCAACAATAAGAGCTTCTCCGGCAGGGCGTGACCCTGCTGAAACAGCCCAGAGAAGAAGCATCGGCGGGAGAGCCTACGCTGGACTATTTGCTCAGCGGAGGCAATTGCAGCGCGAAATCGAGGGGAAATGGGGAAAATTGCGTTATCTGAGTCCATGGGAATTTGAGCATTAGTTTTCTGAAGTAGATGCCCATGGTTGGATTTTTTGAATCAATCGAAAAGCGAATCCAGAGCTTTGCCTGCGTCAAAGGGTTCGGATGGGGCGGCGGCGATCGCCGGGGTGTTGGGAACTGATGGAGCGCCGCTTACCCAGGCATCGGTCTGAGTGCGGATCACGCCCTCCACCACAGCGCGGGGATTTACACCTTTTTTCAGCGCCGCCTCGATTACCGTTTCCCAGCAATCCGGTGCAAGCTTCATGGCTTTGTTGGCGGGCATGGTCAGGGTACGGGGCATTAGGCGGCACCTCCCAAACGTTGAGCGTGTACCCACTGCCAATTGCCGATGCAGTTGGCACGGTGTGGGGCATCGGGAATCATGAACCGGGGCTTACCCGCCACCAGGTCGGATACCAAATTCGCCCCGCCGCCGGTGACCAGAATGCGGTCTACCATCCCCATCTGCGCCTGAAATTCAGCAGTAGTGGACGTGATAAACGACTTGAACCAGCGATCGCGAATCGGTCGCCACCAATCACCCCAGCTAATCCCGGTGGATTCATAGCTGTGGGAGCCGTCCTGCAAACCTTCGAGAATGGCAGCCACTTTAGGGTGGGTGATGCCGTGGGCTCGTAGGGGCTGGGATAGTTTTGAGTTTTGGGCGATTAGATACGCCAAGCGCAGAACGCCATTTTTATCGCTGGTGAGCGATCGCACGGTGATTCCATTGGCATCGATAAGCCGCGCCAACACAGTCCCACATCCCAGATCCAGCCCCAGAGTTAGCCCGCTACCCAAGCGCCCCTGGTTACGGCACAATGCCCAGCTCCCAAATAATTCGTCCAACACTGTGACGCTGCGAATATCGATGCTGTAGCCAACGCCGTTGCGGCGGAATAAGAATGGTCCGGTTAAGTCTGCTGTAATTTGCTCACGCACCAGGTCATGAGAGTGGTGGCATAACACCAGATCAGCCTGATTAGTTTTGGATTTTGTGGGTAGCCCAGCCGCTACGAACAGGCGGATTAGTTCGGTTTTATTGCCGGTGGCAGCTACCTGGCAGGTGTCGTAGTAGGAAGCCTGTTGACCAACGTGGTACCGGGCACCGTCTACCTCGACGACGGGGGAATTTTTGACCGCTTGGATGGTTGGAGCGCCGTCGGGAATGGGAGCATACAGCGCCCGGATTAAACCATAGGAGCGCCCGTCGTAGATTTTGACGGCGGCGTTACCGGCGTCGATGGAAACCAAGGGTACTGGGGAAGCTGGGGCAGAAAATTGCGCAGGCGGCGGCGCGGGGGCGATGGTTGCCCCCTGTCGGGATGTGGTCATTGGATGTACTTGAAAGCTGTAATTGCGCGGGTGAATCACTAGAACAGCCGGTGATGCTTCTATCGCAGGAACCGGTATCCGTTCGTTTGCAATCGAATCCGCTTTAGATTCCTTCACATTTAGCCAGCGGATAAGAAGAAAACGCTGGAACAGCAAGCGGAGCAACGGTTTCGCGGGCGTGTGGGTCTTATCCAGGGACGCCTAGCGCGATGGGTACGTTCGTTTACCATTGAACCAATACTATCACAAAAATATCTATTTAGATATCAAAAAGATATTAATGCGATGATAGAATTTATATGCCAGGGAGAAATCGGCAATGATGCGAGAATTATTGATATCTAGATAGATATGGTTTGCACATCATGCCGAAGCAAAGCCCTGACCCTACACCTTCTAAGCCAGAATCTGAGCGTTTGCTGGTGACCTTGCCCGGATTTACCGCTGGGCGGTTTAAGTTGCTTTCAGAAAAAATGGGAGGTGAAGCGCTGGCGTCTCTCGTCAGACGAGCTGCTGAGGAGTGGGTTGTTTCAGACAACTATGATCGACTGCTTAAAGCGGCGATCGAACAAGAGCAATCCCAACCTGGCGATACAGGTCAGTTAGTTAAGGAGTAAGCCATGGAGAAGGCTAAACGGGCCACGATTCAGTTGGGCGATCGCGAATTGGAAGTTTTCCAGTTGCCCGACGGCTCGTATCGACTTAGCCAGTCCCAGGTTGCTGAGGCAGTAGAAAAGCCGGAAGCGAATTTCCCAGACTTTTTAGGCAAAAAATGACTGGAATCCTTACCTGGACTGGATCGTTCTAGTCATACTTTTTTGAAAATTGAGTACGAGGAATAGTGTGGAATCTGAAACCATCAATCAACTATTTGAAGTTTTCGAATCTCATGCTCAAACCACAGAATCTGGCATTGAGTATTGGCTAGCACGCGACTTGCAGCATCTACTTGGATATTCCAAGTGGTCTAATTTCCTCAATGTGCTTTCCAAGGCAAAAACGGCTTGCGATGTCTCTGGAAACAACGTCTCAGACCATTTTGCCGACGTCGGTAAAATGGTCCAGCTCGGCTCTGGCGGGCAACGAGAGATCAGCGACGTTATGCTCACTCGCTATGCCTGTTACCTAGTGGCTCAAAATGGCGACCCTCAAAAACAAGAAATCGCATTTGCCCAAACCTACTTTGCAATCCAAACTCGTAAAGCAGAATTAGTAGAAAAGCGTGTATTAGAAGCGGAGCGGCTCTCGGCACGACAAAAGCTGACAGCAACGGAAAAAGAGCTCTCGCAGGTTATCTACGAAAAAACCGGCGGCAACCGTAACTTTGGGTTAATTCGAAGTAAGGGTGATCAGGCGCTATTTGGTAGCAGTACCAAGGCGATGAAAGCCAGGTGGAACATTCCTGACAGGCGTCCTTTAGCGGATTTCGCACCCACCATCATTCTCAAAGCCAAGGACTTTGCTGCTGAAATCACAATTTTCAATACTCGAGCCAACGACCTCGACACAGAGCCACAAATATCCAGTGAGCACGTAACCAACAATCAGGCGGTACGCAAGACGCTGCTAGACCGAGGAATCCGCCCAGAGACCCTGGAACCGGATGAGGATATCAAAAAGGTGGAGCGACGGCTCAAATCTGAGAATAAGAAAACGTCAAAAGATCCACCCGCCTTAAATACGGAATAGTACGGTCCCATCACGTTTACAACCAGTGGGATTTTCTCCTGAATTATGAACTGGTTATCGCTAATGGACCACCAACCAAAACAGCAATGTTTTTTTCATGATTTCTATTATCTTTCTCGTGTTTTATCAACCTTTTTAAAACACAGAGTATTTATCCTAGGTCAGGTCACTTCCCAGAGAAAAAACGTTCTTTAAATAATGGGTACTCAACCCAATTAAAGTACGTTTAAGCAATTAAAGATGACTTTAGATCCAGATAGGATCTATTTGCGTAAATACAATTTTGATCGGCTAATATAAAACCAAGAAAAAATTGGTCTCGAGAACTAGAAAGCGAACCCTGGTTGTCCCCAAGGTCCGCTTTCACAAAAACTGAAGTTTCGCCGCTTCAAAGTTATGGAATTATTCTACTCGCAAAAAATCATTTCTCCCACCCTTGCCTGGCAGCTATGCGCAGCAGCTCAGGGGTGGGTTTGTTCGTTTATTGAGGGTCAAACCATGACCGCTTCATTGAAAAACTGCCTAAAAACGGTGAAGACCCCTAGGGCTGGATAGCTCTAAGGGCCTTGCAAAACCTTTCCCTGTCATCGCGATCAAAGTTTGCCGACTCAAGACGCGATGCGGGGGCTCTAGCCCAACTCCAAACCGCTGCTACCAACAGCAACCTGGACCAGGCTTTTATCCAACCGAATTGGAGACCGATTGAATTCAGCAAAAACGACATCAGAAATGGCGCTTTTGCATGAACGGCATAAGAAATGCCGCAAACCACCTGTACACACGTGTAAACAGAGGTCTAAGTGAATCATAGCGCATGTACACACACACCTGGTACCAGTGAACCAGCAGCACCGCTTCAGGCGATCCAAAGCACCCTAATTCCCCTATTTCCCCAAAGATCGCCCCAGCGCCGGATCCAGCTCCGGGACTACCAAACGCAGATGCTTCGGGAAATTTATCGAGCAATTCGTGGGAACCAGTCCCGAGTGTTGGCGATCGCCGTCATGGGCGCGGGCAAGACGGTCCTAGCTAGCAAAATTATGTCCGACGCCGTGAGCAAGGGACGGCGGGCGCTATTCCTAGTCAGCCTCAACTGCCTGCTGGACCAGGCGGCGGGCACCCTAGAAAAATTTGGGATCCGTTGCTCAGTCTTGCAGGGCGATCGCGATTTCGACACCGGCGCACCGGCGATCGTCGCCAGTCTCCAAACAATCGCCGCGCGGCAACGGCGGGGGCAGTCTCTGGGCCAGATCCTAGGGCGCAATTTTGGGGTGGTATTCCTCGATGAGGCTCACATCACCGCATGGGATAAAACCTACACCGCCATTTCAGACTGGCTTCCTAACACCGCCATCATCGGGCTCACTGCAACTCCATGGCGGCTCAGTAAAAAGCAATGGCTAGGGCAGCAATTTGAGAGTGCTGTTATTGGACCCCAGCCCCTAGACATCATCAAAATGGGCGGCGCGGTCCCGGCTCGCATTTTTCGCTTGGACGGGGCAATCAAGGAAACCGAGCTAAAGGTGCGCCAGGGTGAGTACGCCGACAGCTCCATTGCTCGACAAGCAACAACGCCAGAAAGCCTCGCAATCGTATTGAACGGGTACCAAGAACATTGCAGCGATCGCCCGGCGCTAATGGTGGGGGCCACCGTCTCTCAGGCTCAAGCAACAGCCGACCATTTCAATCAGCACGGGATAAAAGCTGAGGTAATTACCGGCAAAACCAGCCACCGCGATCGCCAGGCAATCATCGCTCGCTTAGCCAGCGGTGCCACCCAAATCATTTGCTCAGTGGGTTGCCTGACCGCCGGTTTCGATTGCCCGCCAGTGTCAGCAATCTTATTTGTACGGAAAACAAAAAGCCGAGCATTATTCCATCAGGTGTGCGGTCGCGGCTCCCGTCCCCACCCTGGCAAAACCGACTACCTAATCCTCGACTTTGGCAATAACCAAACCCATGGCAACCCCATGGCAGCTCAGGATTATTCCATCGCCGAACCGGAGCAGCATGAGCTGGTGACGGTGGATAAAGCCTGTCCCGCTTGCTTAGAAGTGGTGAGCATCTTCGTTCAGATTTGCCCCAACTGTGGGCATGAATTTAGCGCCAATACTGCTGCGGATGATGGTACCGAGGAATTAATCCAAGGCACTCTTTCCGAGCGATTCACGAAACAACAGCTCGCGCAACGACAATGGCTACGTGATGTGCGACGGCGGGCATTTGCGCAGGACGAAAACCCTAGCCGGTGTATTCAGCAATTTATCGATACCCACGGCTTTACACCACCAAAAGACTGGACCCACGGCGCAGCTCTAGGGCGCACCAACGCCAGCGTTAGCCGCCGCTTGCAATACGTTGAATATCTAGAACGCCATTGCACTGAAGCAAAAGACGTTGAGGGCTGGCTTGCCTACCACTGCCAGCTTGAATTTGGCTGCGATTTTGAGCGACTGATGGAGCTACCTGGGTGGTGGGACGTTTTGCGAATACCCCCTGACTCGGGACCGGAAGAGGTCAGGGAAGCCTATCGCCGGGCATCACTAATGGCTTCCACCCAGGCAGATTTCCACCAGTTGAACACGGCGATCGCGTCGGCTAAGGCAGATTTGCAGGGGGTACCTGCAAATGGCTAATCAATTCCACTACTACCGCCAAGGCGACTGCCCAATCTGTGGAGGTGCTGGGCATAAATCCAATAAAGTTTGCCGGTCCACCACCACCGATGACGGACGCATTAAGGTCCATTGCTGGGGTGGTGGCGACGCTCTTAAAGGCTGGGGATATGTGGGCGATGATACTCACGGCATGGCCCAGTACATCGAAGGCTGGGGCGATCGCCGGGATATGGACCGGGATGCCAGAGAGCGCAAAGCAACGGCGGCGCGGGCACAGGCGGAAAAGGAGCGGCTGGGGCGATCGCTAACCATTGAACGGGATGCCACTTACCGGAAATGGCAGGACAATCAACGTCTGAACCAGCGGGACCGGGACGAATTAACCCGGCGTGGTCTCTTGCCCAATGAAATTCAATTAGCGCAGGAGCTGGGCTGGTTACGCCGCTGGGAGAAAGGGTCACAGCTATTTGGTCCTGCCAATATTCCCGGCGTAAATCATTGGGGGCTTGGTGGGCAATCGGGACTGGCGATCGCAGCGCCTAATTCTGACGGGCTAATCGCAGGCTTCCAAGTCAAGCCGGATAGCCAGGGCGATGGACCCAAATATCGCTGGCTAGCTGGCTGCGCCCTGCGTAATAATGAGCAGCCCATTCCGGTATTTCAGCATCCAGATCGCCGTGGGGATGTGGAAATCTGGATTACTGAGGGTTTTCTAAAGGCACTCGTTACAGCGTTTCTGGCATGGCGGCTAGGGCTCACCCATGTCGTAGTGGTGGGCTGTGGCGGTTCCAACTGGGCAAGCGCACCGGCGCAATGGGAACGCACCCTGCAGCGCCTCAATCCCACCGCAATCTACCTGTTACCCGACGCCGGCGCGGCCCAAAACGAAAACATCCTGGGGCAAGCGGATAGGCTGCGATCGCTCCTACGCGGGCTGGGACATACTCTCAAATTTAAGTGGTGGGGGCAATTCGATAAATCGGGCAAGGGCAACCTAGACCCTGACGAAGTACCCACCCAAACCATCATCGATGCACCGGCGCTACCCGCTATCCCCGCCGGCGCGATTCAGCTTTGGAGCGAAACCCCCCAGCGACAGGCGTTACTGGTACCCGGCGTAGGAATGCCATTGCTGTATGAGCCGGGCGATCGCCAGCGGGTGTGGGAGGGCATGGAAGATCGGGCGATCGCCAGTGGGCAGTCGTTAGTGGTGCTAGATACTAGCGAAGCCGGAAGCGGCAAATCGCGGGACGCCGGAATATTTCTGCACAACGCCCCCAATGGCACCCAGCGAGTGTTTGCGTCTCAGGAATATCGCAACCCATCGGATCCCACGTTAGATGCCCTGCCAGAGCTAGAAGCGAAGCACCTGGGCTTGGTCGGCAACGACATCGATGGGCGGTATATCCGTCGCACCCCTAAAGCTGGTGAAGAGCCCAACATTGAGCCGTCATGCGCCAAAGCACCCTATTTCCACAAGGCTCACTCCATGGGAGTGCAGGCGATCGCCGGTGCGGATTGCCATGCCTGTCGTACTTGCCCCATGGCAGATATCACCTATAGGGAAGGGGAGGTAGTAGCTCTAACCTGCCAACACCTAAATCGTAAGCGGGCTACCAAAGATACCCCCGCCTACCGGTGCCATCCCAGCACCATAGCCAAGCCCAGCGAGCGCTACGATTCCCAGACCGTAATCATTGATGAAGCCACACCGGCGCTATCAGCGGTGCAATCCCAAAGCTTTAGCCCTAATGATCTAGCCCAAGATTTTCAGGCACTCAAGGTAACGGCACCGGAGCCGGCTGCCATCATTGAACCCCTTGTAGATGCCGATATTTTGGCGCTCCACAAGCTTTCTGCCAGCAAAGACCCAGAGGATTACTACGGGCTATCAAGTTACGCCCTGATGGAATCTCAAGCTCAGGCTGTTAAAGCTGTGGAGAGCCAACTAGAGGCATCTCCACACTTCGACTACATCTCCGCTGCCACACCGTGGGAATGGCTTGCCAAACGCCTGGATAAAGCAACCCGCACACTACCTGATCATCACCTGGGCTCCACCCTGGAAGAGCACCTATGGGCACTGGATAACCTGGCCCGAGCACGATTTTTTGGAGAGCGGTTACGAGCAACAACCGGGCAACACAGTCGAGCCACCATGCCCCGCACCAACATTGCCAATGGTGATCGCCCGGCAACTCTACAGCTAAGCAATGCCAACGCCCGCACTAAGGCGCAATTCAAAACTGCTAACCGGCTGTCGATACTGTTAGATGCAACCGGCTCTCCCGCGCACCTACGACGCATCACGGGACAACCGGTGTTCTGGATTCAGCAGCGGCGATCGCAGTTTCCCAACCTCACCATCAAACTCATCACCGGCACCGACAAGCTGAAGGTAAATCGTGAGCAATCAACGCGCGACCGCGCCCGATTATTGGCCCAGCGAGTTGCGGATGCTCATCAAGGACAATCCATCGGGCTTATTGATTACCAGCGCTACCGGGACGACTATGACGGACTGGGCTTCAAATTCCTGTCCCGATTTGTCGAGTCCCGTGGCACCAACCGGGCTAAAGATTTGGATGCGATCGCCCTAATGGGTGTCGGCGTTTCTAACCTGGGGCAGCTGGCCATTCAGTATGAGTTACTGCACCGGTGCACTATTGCTGACCTTGCCCATGACCGTCGATTCCTCGCGTGGGTACGAAGGCGATCGCTGGACCTGACCGTTCAGGAAATTTCCAGACTTCGAGCCCAATGGTCATCTACGTCCCAGACGGTGTACGTCGCCGGGGCGAGCAAGACGGCGATCGCCCGACTGCAAAAGGAGTTTCCAGGGGCAACCGTCGAAGTGGTGGACGTAATGCGAATCAGCCCCCAATCGGCAACAGAGAAAGCCCAGCGTACTGCCAACGCGGTTATCGATAGTGCAATAACTACCGCTAAAGACACCGGAGTGATGCCTTCCCAACAAGCCTTAGCGAAGGCGACCGGACGCTCGCTGTCCACGGTACAACGAGCAGTTAAGTCTGTTTGCGGACAAGGCTACCGAGCATTTTCCAAAGTGGTCAAACGGCTATTAGAAACCATTAATAGTGGTTTGACCACTTTCCAAAACAGTCTTGAATTGGAGACTTTGCGTCAGGAATTAGACGCTATTGGCTGTGGGCATTTCTTTGGCAGCGCCAACGCTTTAGAGACCATGGCCACATTGGAGGAGCATTTTAAGAATTACGGGCAAGCTCAGTTTCTACGGGCAATCGAAGGCGTTTCGACTTATGGGCGTGCCGGTATAGATCGGGCGATCGCAGCTGCGGCTGTAGACCAGGCGATCACCGCTCCAAAACCGGTGCTCATATTGCCACCGGAATAATCATTGCCACCACTTCAAAATCGCTGCCCCCTGTGTTAGGGGTAGCCGCTGCATGGACAATAGGGTGAATCACACTTAGTTCAGGTGTAGGTGATGAAGACCAAAGGCAAAAATGGCATTGATCCTTTCCCCCGCTACGTTATTGAGGAGGCTGTGAGGGCATATGGACGGCTAGAGAGTGCTAGGGAGATCGTCTCAAGCCCGCCCCCAGAAAATGCTGCTAGACCAGTCTCCATTGAGCTTGAGCCCGGACTCATTCATGCGGGATTAAGGCAGGCTTTTGAGCAAATGTGCAAGGGCGAGGAAATAACTCTGACGGTCAACGTGACGCTGCCACTTTCCGAGGAAGATCTATTGAGCTGCATTGAGGAGTGCTTGGGAGAGCAGGAAAGCTCTTCACTCGTTACTTCTTTACCGGCCTTTCAGCTTGGCTCTCTGATCCAAGACAGTTAAATACGATTTGCATTGTGACGATTGCTCTCGCGCGGGGGACATTTTGAGGGTGTGTGTCTTGAGGATGCGCTTTATACATCTCTGGATTTCAGCGACCCCATCCTCGTCTGGTCAATGGACAGCTTAGACTTTCAATCCCTAGGAAGGATTCCGATGGATTTCAGCCAACGCTTTTAAGTTAAGGCGACCTTCTTTTTCAACTTTCAATCCCTAGGAGGGATTCCGATGGATTTCAGCAGATCCAAACAACCGAAAAAACGGGGCAAATCTCGCCTTTCAATCCCTAGGAAGGATTCCGATGGATTTCAGCTGTAACCGAACCACTGAAAAGTCAGCGCATTGAACGCTTTCAATCCCTAGGAAGGATTCCGATGGATTTCAGCCATACGCTGCGTCGTTAAACGCCCGAGGGAAGGACTTTCAATCCCTAGGAAGAATTCCGATGGATTTCAGCGATAGTTCGCCTAGAGGGCACATGGTCCCAAACTCACTTTCAATCCCTAGGAAGAATTCCGATGGATTTCAGCGTCCCCTTAAGCCCATCACCCCTACAGAGGTATTTCTTTCAATCCCTAGGAAGGATTCCGATGGATTTCAGCCCATCAGGTCCAGGTACCTGATCAGGATTCAAGTCCTTTCAATCCCTAGGAAGGATTCCGATGGATTTCAGCTTTGCACCAGGGCGGCGCTAATCCACCAAGATTTATCGCTTTCAATCCCTAGGAAGGATTCCGATGGATTTCAGCGGCTTGGCGTTTGGCGGCTAATTGATCCTCTTGTTCACTTTCAATCCCTAGGAAGGATTCCGATGGATTTCAGCTTTCATTCAGCTTCTCGGGGGTGAGGTTTAACAGTCTTTCAATCCCTAGGAAGGATTCCGATGGATTTCAGCCAAGTTGAGGATCACTCTCCCGCAATTTAGGAGAACTTTCAATCCCTAGGAAGGATTCCGATGGATTTCAGCGCAGCTGGATGCTCCTAATGGTTGGGTTTATCTCGAATCCTTTCAATCCCTAGGAAGGATTCCGATGGATTTCAGCTGTGGTGTCCTATAGCCCAAGCTATATCGGTGATTGAGCCTCCTTTTGCGCGGATTGATTATTAGCTGATATTCCAAAGGTGTCGGAAGTGGGATCGTGCGATCGCTCAGCCTGTGGCGATCGCAGATGTGTTGGGCTTTCCGCGACTCGCGCGGACCCTTTAGGCTGCACTTTTCGCCGTCTGTCCCGCGTAGCGGGGATTTCGGGATGATTCACCAAGTTGGACGAGAGAATATCCCCCGACTCGCGCACCAGAGTACGAACCTGACTATCACCGCTCTCAGGCGAACTACATAGGCCGTCAAAACGGCTAGGGGCATCGCTCACCGACACGAGCGCACCCTTCTTAGACATCACTGGCGATAAGCTCAGTGGCTTTAAGCGTCCCGGTAGAATCCGGGATTTAGAATCAAGCGCATCGCTCAAGATGTTGGCGGCACCAACCCCATCACGATCACCTGTCCATCCGCAGCTACGGCAGACGTAGAGTCGTCCCCGTGGTTTGCGTCTAGCCCCGCACTTGGGACAAGTTTGAGAGGTATAGCGCTCGCTTTGTAGCGATAGCGTTGCGCCATGTTCCTCTAATTTCTGCTGTAAAAGATCGCGTTGACGTCCAACCTCCCATAGGGCATTTCGCTTAGATTGAAGCTTGCGAGTTTCCCCCTTTTTACGTCCCTTAGGGATGTTGAACACATCTCCAAAGTAAAGCGTTCCAACATCCTGGGCGATGCACCAATTAGCAATTCGCTTAGTCACACAGTGGTTTGCATAACGTAGCTTTCGCCGGGCGATCGCGTTATGGCGCCCAAGGGCATGCTTCAGTTTCCAATCCCTATTTGAGTAACGACGACGATACCGAAATGTCTCAGGAGAATTGCCCGCTGCAACGTGGCGCTCTAACTGTTCTCTGCGACGGTGGGCTGCAATGCGTTGGTGGGCGTATTTCGTACCCGCCCCTGAAGACTTCGCCTCCATAGACGTCATTGTTTCCCGTTCTTCTGAGGAAAGGTAATAGCGCACTTGTCCACGGAACACCCGCGCCCTTTTTCGGTTAATAGCCTTTTGTGATCGTTCCCTCTGGCGCTTAACAGCAAGGATGTCATGCCCCGACACCGAACGAATACGCCCTTTGCTATCAGCTACAACCATCGCTCGAAGCTGACCAGGATCGACCGCTGCCACATTAGTCAGCGCTTTCACCTCATCTGCATCTGGCTTTGGTAAGGAATAGGAAAGGTGAATCCATGCATCTCCCCCGTCATCAAAAGAGATGGATGCTTGCAAGACTTCCATTCCTACCATCTTGGGAGGAACTGATACGGTGACAAAACCACCAATCTGAGTTTTAGACCCCAGCTGCAGGTGAGTACCGACCCACCGACACTCTGCCTTCAGGACATCCCACTTACGCCCTGATGGCTTACGAACAGAGCGGAACCGCATCGGCAACTGAGCCCGGTAATTTCCCTTCTTGCGATGAGTCCAGAAGCCTTTGATTTGACCACGCATCCCCCGGCAGAGTGCGGATACTTGCTTAGAGCTAATGCCATACTTGCACCCGGCATCGAATGGAGCTGGTTGCCGGTCCGTCAAAGCTTTCAGGTACGGCCATGGCTCTAGCATGGCGTCCTTCCGGTACTCAGCTACCGGTACCCCAGCTATTACTTCACCTGTGTCCGCAAAAATACGGCGGGCTCGCTCAGCTCCTTTTCCTTTGATAAAGCAATGTCGAACTGCATCCCCATTAGCAATTGGGAATATTGGCTGTGAATGCAACCTCATTGCATTAACCAGCTCGTTGTAACACCATCGTTGAGCAGCCATTAGCGCCGCAACCTGTGCCCGCTTCTTTCTCGTCAAGCGCACTGGCGTGACGACAGTTCGCGACAGTTTAGTGGTTTTATCTTTCGCCATCTAGATAAGTGGCTCAGCCGGTCATATCTAATGAAAATTGATACTGATTTCAGAATAGCAATGTTCCAGGAGAGAGTGGTCGGGTCTGCCTTAACTAGCTTTATTTGTTGGCTTCGGTGTCTAGCCCTTCAGCCGCAATGCGCAGAGATTGCTGGTTGGGGCATCGGTCAATATCGCTTTCGTCAATGGCTGCCAAGCCGCGCAACAGAAGCTCTGCATTCAAGTGAATTTCTAGCTCGGAATCAGTAGGGATGAAAATTTCGACCTGATTATCACTGCCTAAAACCACAACTTGATCGCCGAAGCTTACCAGTTTTTCTAGCTCAGCTTTAGCGCCCGGCTTAGGGGAAACGCCACACAGCTTTACTGGCTGGTTTTGCCCGTTGATTTGGACCACCAAAGTTTCACCATCGATGATCTCAGAGAGAAAGCCGCTCTGGCTGCTGTAGTTCTGATCGCAACTCAGTAGCAGTAGAGCCAGCAAGGTTATCCAGGATTTCATCGCTGTGCGATCGCCCCCGCCACTGTTAACAACGTTTTTTCGAGTTGCTTCATTCTGTTCTCTAAATCGGCAACTTTGCTTTGGAGGCTTGCTCCGGTTTCTCGTTTTAGCTCGCGCAAAACAATTTTTTTTAGCAAACCAGCGCGGGTTGTCCCTTGTTCATTCGCTAGCTTGTCAAATTCATCAATGGTTGTCTGGTCAAGACGGCAACCGACAGGGATGGAACTCATTTTGAAAACGGCGTTAACGTGCGCCGCCACTAAATTTCATTCTCAATAATTGGCACCTGTTTTCAACAGCCGCGATTAATAAATTGCCGCCTGCCTACAATCCTTGTATTTACTGCTAATGTTAGATAATACTAATTATCTCATATTAAAATTATGGGACCGATTTACCACGATTGGATCAGTCGAGCGCGATCGCCTCATACGGCTCGGATCTACCAACAGAGTTTGGATAAGTGGAAATCGGTGTTTGGGAGGTTGCCGTCTGGAGAAACGAGGGCAGCTAATTTAGATCGGTTTCTTAGATCGATGGCTCATTTGTCGCCAGCAACGAAAGCAACCCATATACGGAATATCAAAACGTTGTTGCGCTGGGGGCATGATGAGGGGCATTGGCGTTGTCCCCCGTCGGTGTTGAAATATCGATTGCGATCGCCGGGGACTGCTGCTGCGTCGCGATTCTTAAGTCCTGACGATGCCCGAGCCATCATTACGGCGGCTGGGAATGAGCGGGACCGGTTGATGTTGCAGTGCTTGTTTTCTTTAGGACTTAGGAATGCTGAGTTGCGGGGGCTGGAATGGTCCGACCTATACTATGACCGCCTTACGGTGCGGGGTAAGGGGGAGAAGGTGCGATCTCTGATGGTGCCGGAAGAGCTGCTGAAGCAGTTGAATGTGTGGCGAGCTGCTAGCAGTGGTAAGGGGCTGATTTTCCGTAGTCATCGTAGTGGATCAAGACTGGAAGGGCAGCATGTGTGGCGGGTGGTGAAGGAGGCGGCGGCGATCGCCAGGGAGGCAGATCCGAGTATTCCCGATGCGAGTCCCCACTGGTTCCGTCATGCGTTGGCGTCAGCGGCTTTGCAGGGAGGCGCGACGGTTAAGCAGGTACAGGTGTATTTAGGGCATTCGTCGGGGCAAACGACGTTGGATACCTATGCCCATGTAATTGGGGATGTGGCGATTGCGGATTTTGTTTAGGTAGTGTAGAAGTAAATTTCATTACAGATATTCCCTAACGAATAACAGTATGGGGATAAAACATAAATAATTGACTTCGAATGTAGAAAGTTCTTGAGTTGAACAAGACAGCAGTTCTCGGAAATTAATCTATCGATTTTTGACATGTCAAATAGGCTTAAAAAATGTCCATAGAAAACAAAAATAAAAAATCTTCTTCCCTATCCGTAGAATCTATCTCTAGTGATGATTCCGAATTAGAAGAAAAAGAAAATTTGTCAGGAATTTTTTCTCGAAGAAGCATTAAAGAAAAGCTTAAAAGATATACTCAGTATGACAATTTACAAGGATAAGAATTTGATAAAGAACTATCTTCTAGAAAATGATTTTTTTGTCTGATCTGATTTCAATTTTTGGCGATGAATTTGGGGACATTTTATTTCTTGTTGCTTCACACGAAATTCGAAAATTTATTCATGTCTCTGAAGCCTTAAGAGATATTGTTGAAGTGACTGAAATAGAGTGGATAGATTTTCAGTCTCGTAGAAAAATAGCCGATCAAATTTTATCGTTGAAACAAGATGGGCGCTATTGTTCAGTGCTAATTATTTCTGAAGATGATTATAGTCATTTCGATGAGATCGAAATACTTAACGCCAAAATTGCAGCTATTTCCTTCTTTTCAACCTCCTTTAGTTTGCAAGCACTTTCGAGGACGGCTGAAATTATAAAGAACACTAATTACGCTCTTCAGTTAAAAACAGAATTAGCTCTGGTGGAAAGGTTAGACGAGGCAGATGTGACTATTTTTCGAGATGAAGATTATGGTACGGAGTCTGTCTTCCAGCATCATGAAAGTGATAATTGGTTTTCTCTGCATGGACCTCTTTCCTTTGGGCAACAAGCAGTTCTCCCAACAGGAGAGTTATCTGTATTAACAGATGAATCTGGTCAATTCTCCGATCAGTCTAAATTTCGTTTAGATGGAAAATTACTTGTTAAAGGGGTACCTATTATTCATCGAAGTGACTTTAATGTCTCACTGAAAGAAACCATAGAGACTTACGATAAATTATCTTCTATGAAGACAGAATCTATTATTTTTAATGTTAAGGATGGAGAGATTGTAAGTATTGCGGATGCGAGTATGCGTAACACCAGTCTTTTGCAAGAGTTTGAAGAATTGCTTTCATCAGATAGTAGATATTGTAAAATCCATGAAATTGGATTTGGCAGTAATCCCAACTGTGCTGATCTATTTGATGAAAACTACTTCCCTAATGAAAGATTTCCCGGCGTCCACTTCGGTTTAGGGTTGGGGAGCTTTACGAAATATCATATAGATTTAGTCTGTGAAAATACCAAGGTTTTTATTGGTTCAGGCAACTCGTATGAATTAAGAGAAGTTTATGATACTGCTGCTCTCCAGTTTCGGGAGAATTCATCTTTGTACTGACCGAATTGAGGCCAATTTCTTGAAGAAAGTATTTCTATTCGTCTGACTTCTTTTACTTTGACATTACTTAATGGCTCTAGTCGCATACTTCGAAGGTGAAATTTAAGAGCACAAAGTATAGTATAATTTTCGGCTTCAACTAAGTATTGAATCGGATCCAGCTCACTTTTAGATAGAGATTCCCTTATCCTGACAACATCAATCCTCTTCCATTTTGAAGGGGCTAGGATAAAAGCTATATCATTCGAGTCATCGAAATTGAATCCATTTACATTGTGCGTGTTGTGCCGAACTAGAAAGTTATTTAGAGATGCTCTTTTTATCTCATCGTTTTCTCCTGCATCAAATTCTCTCTCTCTGTAGTAAAGTCTACTGGCAAGAATAGTTGAATCTTTTGCTTTTCTCTCTAGTTCATTAGAAAATTTTCTAAACTCAATATTAGGAATTGAACCATAGCTAGATAACTTGGAAGTGGCAATATAAGCATATCCATACCCTAAATCTTTTACGATTTCACTCATAAGTAGATATGCAGGAGTCAAGTTATCAATCTGCATAATTTGAGTTTCATCTGTGATGTGATTGACAATTGCCATGGCACTGTCAGTTATATATTTATAGGTATAGTCTCCAAAAACTTTGCTGGTCGTTTGAAGATATTGAGGCTTTTTACTAACAGAGTGTCTATTTATTTTTGAGATTACATGCCCCATATCGTTGTCTATTTGCTTTTTCATGCTACTTACTTGCAAATCGACACGTGTAATCTTTATCCCAACACCTGACAAGAATAATCCTGTTGAAATAGCTGATGCAACTTTTGAAGCCGAACTTTCTTTAATATACGGCTCTAGTACTGAAGTAATTACTGTAAGGGCAATCCCACTAAATATTAAAAATGCATCTATCTTGTTTAGAAAATTCATAAGCGTAGAAAACTTTTGACGATCAAAAAGTCTTGTTTTTGAGTAGATGAATGGAAATTAAACTTCAATTGAAATTGAATTAATCTCAAAATTTTTTAGAAAATAATTTTGAGGTAAAAACTTAACTGTTTTTTGTTCTCCAGTTATATCGACATGTTTTTTTGAGGCGAAATCTCATGAGAATCTCGCTAATTGGCCATGCTCTTGAATTCTGTTTCATAGACTAAAAGAGCATGAACTTTCTCTTGATTTCTGCTGAAAGAGAGCTTCATTAACAGCTTTACGCACAAACTCTTGCCGATCACTTCCCATTGCTCGCAGCGCCTCATCTGCTTCAACTGAGAACCTGACAGCGATGGGCTTCTTCGCTAATTCCAGCGTGTCGTGCTTAGGCTTCTTGAACTGATCCCACTCCGCTGGTTTTTTGGGGCTTGGATTGCCTTTAGCCATTGTTTTTCCCGGTATACACTCTCTTGCCAGTATACCGGGAAAATCTACCTGTGCAGGCATTTGACATTATGCCGGTATACTGGCATAATAGAATCAACGCAAACAACAACCCCTGCGATAGCCTAGGAACTCGCGCAGGGGTTGTGTAAAACCTTCAATGAGGTCATCCCAATGATCGCACACTTACCTCAACCCGCCACCCAAATCACCAACATTGAGTCCCGTGGCAGCGCTGCCTATCCCCAGGTCACAAAGAAAGATTTCATGGCTGGCGTGGTGCTGTACACCGCCGGGCGGGCGTTCCCTTCCAAGTTCGTGGAGGGGCAGATGGACTCCAATATCGTCGTCACCACCGCCCACGGGGAAATTAAGGTCTGGGGCGAAATTAATCTGCTGAAGACCCTGCACAAAGGGCGTACCGTACTGTTGGAGAAAAGCCCCCGCGCTAAAAACTGGAAGCTGGCGGTGGATTCACAAACGGGACAGGTTATCGAAGGACACCAATCCCAGCAGTCCACCGCACCGGGGCAACAGGCTCAGGTGCCGGTAGCAGCTCAGTATCAGCGTCCCGCCACCAGTAACGCGATCGCCAGTGAAATCAGCGCGATGGCTGCCCTGTATACCGACTGCTATAAAGCTGCCCAGCGGAATTTGGGGGCGATCGCGCCGGCGGAAACTATCCAGGCAGCGGCGTCTTCGGTATTCATTCAGCTAAATAAAAATCACGACAGCGATACGTTGCTGGGTGCGGCGGCTGAAAGTGCTAAGGCGGATCTGGGATTCTAAGAACATCGAAATGGGGCTCTATTTCGGAGCTCCGCTGCGCGTCAACATGTCGAAAACCCTGGTTTTTTGAGGTGAAAAAATCGATACCTGCAACCAAGCCAGGGAATATTCTGAGGGAGATAAATATGGCTTTAATTTCAAAAGAAACGGTGCTGGAGCACGCATCACCTGGCGCTATTGTAGAGGGGGCGATTGAGATTCCTGTTGATGGTGTTGTGTATTCCGTGTTCAGGCTTCGTTCTACGGGTGGTACAACGACGTGGCACGCATGGAAGGGTGAACAGAAGATTGATTGCTCTGGTTGTTTGAATGTGTTGGATGTGGCGTCCGTGCTGTTTCCTGATTTCAAAGATAGAGCGGCGCGGAACTTGATGTCCCTGGATTGGATGTCGCGGAATAATTAGGGCGCAGCGATTAATTGAATCATTTCGACGGGGGCCTCTACTAGGTCCCCATTTTTATGCCTGGGCGATCGCTCCGGCGGAAACTATTCAGGCGGCTTCTTAAAAGTTGACGCTTGCAGTCTTGCTCCAAAATTTAGTGCTTGAGGTTAAGTTGCCAAGGGATGAACATTCATCAGGAAGATAAAGTTTACGAAAAGTTATTTAACCCGTTTCTGTTTGGATTGGAGATAACTGCTATTGGGATGGGCATGTCCATTGATGATTGCGTCCTGACCTTATAGCAAGTTTAGAAATTATTGAATGAGTTCGATAGTCTCTTACATCTTGACGAAAGAGGCGATGAATATCTATTTTGGGGAAGCGGAAATCGTTAGCGGACGGGAAAGGGAATGATAAGCTTATGAATTTTCCCGATTTTCAGCATTTTCGCCTACAATTCAATTGACTTTGTACAAGCAAAAGCGGAGCTACCAACTGCAGCTTGACAATACAAAAAGCTCAGACCTAGTATTTTAGGGTCTGAGTTTTTTGTACGTTTAGGCATATTCGTAGTTGGTAGCTCCGCATGGTCTTCTCTACACACAACTAAGACGCTTGTACAACTGAAATAGGGTTAGCCTTATGGTCTTTGAAGAATTAATGGTGCTTGCTTTCACTTGCTCGATTTTGGCGAAAGCTATTGAGAAATTGTGGAAAGCGTGAGTTAACTAGCTGCGCTAAAGCAGTTTAAATTTCATACAACTGAATAGCTTTTATACGAAAAATGGTTGTTTGACCTGCCGCCGAGAGTGGAAAAGGAGATAAGCCCTGGCAGATGCTAGGGCTCTGTCTTTTTTATGAATGTAGATGCGCACAAGAAAGGGGTAATTGAAAGGTGACTGCGTCGTCACGGTTTCTTAGTCCTGAGCATGCCCGATTGATTATCGATTCCACTACCAGAGACAGGGACGAGCTAATGCTGTAATGCTGAGCTACGGGGGATGGGACGAGGGAACCTATGCCATGGGCGCTATCTCTTTCTTATGGCACTTCGTTGCAGCTACCCTTCAATTACCCCTATGAGGAACATTAAAATGACTCGCCCCGCTCAAAATCCCCGTGATGTGCCAATCCTGTTTGTTGTTCTCAAGAAAATGGCTTAGTTTTTTTGATTCCGGCAATTTTCACGTCAAAAACAGCCGAAACCTTTGGTAGGCAAAGGATCTGATTCCGGCAAAATTCGTCGCCTCCTCCTAAAAGTCTGACAAGAACAGCCGTTACGGGGTAAGCATCCAGGGCGATTTCAGTCGAAAAAGTTTGCGAAAAGCGCCTGGCTTTTTCTTTCAATCGCGCTCCGACCAGAAGATTGCCATCTTGGCAACTCAACGAGGTTTTGAAAATGGCTAGTAATCTTTTCGATCAGCTCTACGCCAATATTGATTGTGAAAAGGGAATTTATTCTTGGACGGTGGCTGAAACGGCCATCGAACAGAATTGCCTCCCCTGGTATGATCCACGCTTCATCAAGGGCTACCACGAGCTACTATTTGTCTGCTTCATCAGTACTCATTCAACTCAACACTGGGGCGCTAGTCTTTTCTTGTGGCACTTCGCTGCAGCTACCCAGCAGGCGCAGCTGATTGCAAGATCTAGATTCGATTAGCAGATTGCTGAAATACTAATTGCCCATCTCGATAGGCCCACACTGACAAAATATTATTTTGGACAGTAGCTACATATGTACTGCCGCTGTTAAACCATGAGAAGTAACGCTTCCCATTTTGATCAGATTCAGAAGCGCCAGTTAACTGAGTTGTACCTCGCCCATTAGTAGCTGTGTACACGAGTTTTTGATCACGACCAAGACTCAGGTTGACTTGCCAATTGCCACGACGGTAAGTACCAACTACTGAACTTGCACTAGACTGCAAAGCTGGGCGAGAAGCAGGACGAGTGCGGGAACTACCTCCCGTTCCTGTGGAAGGAGTTCGGCGAAAAGATCCACCACTAGAAGACCCGCTGCCGCTGTTATGGCAGTGATAATCCCCTGTGCGAGTGTTGTTGTGACAACCTGAAGCGTTGGTTCTGCCAGAGTGAGCATCTGCAACACTAGATAAAGCGCTCAATATCGCAATACTTATCCCAATGTGCAAAACCCACTTCATAGTTCATCTCCTAGATCTAGAAACCTATGTAAGCTCTCTTTTATCAAGGTATAGATCACAGTTGTGTATTCAATCTAGCTATGGAAGGAGAATTACAGCTCCTCGTAGTTTTTAGGTTGAAAGAGCATGCACACCTCAATTCTCCAATCTCTTGGCTCTTAACTGAATGCACGCATCAGTATCTTCAGCCGTCTCAACCCTCCACTACCGCCCCCCACTCCGCTCTGAGGCCGCTCTCCCTCCACAACGGCTTCCATCAGCAGCCCTGGAGCTTGCAGTAGGGCAATTACCACCACTACTAGAACCACCGCTGCTGGCTCCACTGCTTGAACTACCTGTAGACCGATTGGATCCAAAAGGGGTGGCAACGCGGTTCATGATCGCCCGTTGCCGTGTTCCGTCGCACATGGAGCGTAGGTCTAATCCCCGCCCGTCGGCAGTCTGCATAAAGCACCTGTACCGTTCCACGAGTTCTGGGGGACGCTCCGCTGGATACCCGTAAGGACGTGGGACCTGATTGGGTGGTACAGACTGAATAGGCAGAGCAATTACGCTAGCCAAAACAAAGGCGCTGGCAGTAGTCATGTTTCAGTCCTACCTGAGTAGGCGTTGTGGCATGAATAAGCGATCTAGAAATAAATACGACTTGGGTACCGCATAAAGACTTCGTGTCCATTGGCTACCGTATTTTTCACTGGCATTTTACCGATCAACTTGCCAGTAGAGAAAGAGAAATTGATGCGTCCAGACGTTTAGATGCTTAAACATCTGAGCGTTTAGACTCAAGCCATTCTTCTACAAGGCTCTGTACGACCTCGCTTATCTCGCGCTCACCTTCCATCGCAGCAATTTTTAGCTGCCGGTGCAAAGTCTTTGGCAGGTAAATTGTAGTCCGCTGATATGCGGGGTCTTTTGACTTGGAAAGCTTGGATGTCTGAACATCCAAGCTTTCCAAAGTTTGAATGTCTGGATTTTTGGGTGTTGAACGAGCGGCAAATAACTTACCAAAATCACCCGCTTTTTGATCAGCCATTGACTATTTCCTTCCCTATCTCCTGGTAACAGCTCCACGCGATCGCCGCCATACGATCACCCTTCACTTGATTTACAGGTACACCCTCAAGAGCCGCTTTTTGGAACGCAGACAAGCGACGGATAGCTCCTTTAAACACGGGTAAGCCAGCATCTTCAATTGCCTTTCTTGCTTTGTCTCCTACTGCTGATGGCTTGGGCGGAACTATGGTTAGCAGCACCTTGAACTTGGCATCTAATCCCTTTAGCACTTCCACCATTTGAATCATTGCCGACATAGCTAAGGCGTCTGGTGAAGTTGGGAGGATTAGCAAATCACACCCTTCAGCAACTGTCTTCAATTCGTCAGGATCGGGGCGTGCGGCTGTATCTATAACTATGTGCTCATATTGCCGAGCAAATTTAACCGCCTGCTTTTCATCACATACCTTACACGGCAGTGAACCGCGATCAGACCACCCCAATGCAGACCGATTAAGGTCACCGTCTACGAGCAGTGTTGTAGCGCTTTCATTCAGGTATGCAGCCAGGTGCAGGGCAGTCGTTGACTTGCCCACACCCCCCTTAAAGCTAGCAATGGTTAGTATCATTTGAGTGTTTGGACATCTAGATGTTTGAACTTTCAGCTGTCCAGGCTTTTAGATTCCTGTAGCTTACTCGCCTTTCCCCCTCTCTCCGTGACTTATTCATTTACGCTCACCGGCGCGATCACTCCCAAAGCCCGCCCCAGAGTTACCCGTAACGGCACTTTTATGCCTCGGAAATATCGAGAATGGAAAACACAGGCGATCACTTCCTTGCAACTGCAATGGAGCAACGCACCACCAATATCGGAGCCCGTGGGAATCGAGATTCTGCTGACGGGCAAGCACCCGCGCCGGGGCGATAGCGACAATGTAGCGGGGGCAATCTTGGATGCTTTGCAGGATGCGGGGGTACTCAAAAACGACAATTTAAAGGCGGTTCCACGGCTTGCCATTCAGTTGAAGTGGGATAAAGACAGAGACCCGATAGCAACCGTAGCTTTGACAGCAATTTAAAATCCCGGTGGCGTAATCTTGCTACCGGGATTTTTGGTGTTGACGGAGGATTGTTGGTTATGCCCCGTTGACGGTCTGTTGTCAGAGTTGTTGACACCCCGTTGACGCCCGTAATTACTAGCTGTTGACGCTGTTGTCGCCTGTTGACGGTGGGTACCATTTCAGCCCCGTTTCGCCGCCTTTGAGGCTGCCAACGCCTCGACCTGCCAACTTTTCCAATAAGGCGTTAATCGCCTCGCTAGGCAGCTCTCTGAAAGCTCGTTTTCCTTGTTTCAGTGCCCGCGCTGTTACTTCTCTTTTATCGGACCCAAACTCCTGAATTCGGTTGAGCAGTTGTTCATCCTCATCCCGTCCAACGACGACCGGCTCGTCCAATTCAAATAATGAATTTAGGTTAGCTACAAAGGGATTCGATGATCGCTCTGGAGTGGCGATCACTGTTTCTGTAGGGCGCACTGGCGGCAACAGAAGTGGCGGGATCCATTGGTCGATTGCTACCGATTCCGCATCCTTCAGTTTTACCGCTGGGCGCTTCAGCTCACCCAAAAATGCAGGGCGCACGCCGTTGGGAGCGTTAGGGTCTGGGGTAGCCAGTAACTTTAGTTCCAGCAACGCATCATCGCGGGTTTGGGCCATTCCTTTCTTGCCACCGACGCAATCGAGCGATCGCCCATGGCTTACGAATATCACCGCCATCCCCACTTTGCGAATGTCGGATAGAGCCACGCCTAGGAAGACAGCGGCGGCTTTGCAACGACTAGCCCAGTGGGTAAATTCCTCGCAAACAATGGTGATGGGTGAAAAGCTTGTAACGCCCTGTGACCGGGCTTCATAGCGCTCTTTTACCGTCTGTGCGAATTCAGCGATCGCCCCATCTACAGCGGGATAATCCATGCCCGCACCAACGATGGCCACGCCAGGGTATTCCCAATCACCCTTAGACCAATGAGGATCGCAGACGATAACCTGATGCCCACCTTGCAAGCGCTCAATCACCAGGCGATGCGCTTGGGTGGTTTTACCGCTTCCCTGTGGGCCCCAAATGAGGACTGACGGATAACTGCGGAATAGTGCCCACCACTGGGATTGTGGCGTGGGTCCATCTTCCAAAAGCGGCTGCTCAGCTGGGGCTAATTGGGCTTGTACCGTAGTCCACATTCCAGATACGGCGGCTAAAGACATATCACTTTGGGTTTGGAGGAATTGCCCAAAGGCTTGCAACTCATGTTGAGCGTAAACACCACCAAGGGGCGCATAACGCTTGTGCTGGCGGCGCTGAACCCACGCTGCACTTAGGCATAATCCAGCCGCACCGGTGGTGATCGCCTTAGCCAATCTGCCCAGCTGCGGCGGGGTGCTCACCAAGAACAGCAACACCGACAATCCCAGTAGACACCGGCTCTGTAGCAGAAATCGGGCGCTAACCTCTCTGGGATTCATAGCGTTATCCCCCCTGCAATTCCAAGGGCGATCGCCAACGCATCCAGCAGCCATTCCGATAGCCGAAACTTAAGCAGCATCGCCACACCAATGCCCACCAACAGCACCGCAAATACAGCACCGAACCACAGCCCTAAGTCGGAGTTGTGGTGTAGAAGAAAGCCGATTAGTTGGGTAATGATGCTGGTGCCTATGGCGATTGCACCGGCACGATAAAGGTGTAATTCCAAATTCATAGTCAAAGCCCCGGCGGATGCCAGGGCGATAGATGGGCTTAGGCTTGGGAGCGCCGGAACATATACCCCACGGCATTGCCAGCGGTAAGGGCGATGGAGCTGGGGACAATCTGATCAGCCGGCAACTTCCCAGTGGCGGCAGCTACCACCAAAGCAGCGGGGGCTCCTAG
>JBCCTE010000002.1:0-21346 GCA_039198915.1 Cyanobacteria bacterium P01_D01_bin.73
CGTTTGTTGACTTCCACCTGGCAAAGGATAACGAGAACCTAATCTCTGAGGTTGGTTATGTGCCCCTGCCTTCTGACCTGGCTTCGAAGGCTATTGATCGCTTCGGTGCCACCACCACCGGCAGCATCTTTGAAGGCGGCTCTTCCGTCGGCGTCAAGCTAAGCGACAAGCTGTAGGTTCGGCATGTAACTTTGGTTGAAGCCTCAAACTTTCGTGTAGTAGTACGAAATCAACCTCTGGAAGAACTGTGTGTTGTTCTGGAGGTTTTCTTTCGGCTGCGATCGCCCCGTTTTGAGCATCAACCTTTTCCGTATCTGTCTTTCCCCTTTAACTTTCCCCTCTAATACACAGGCTAAGGTTATTTGACTGAAACTGTTTTAGAAGGGTAAAAGATTGACAAGCTTCAGTGAAATTTAGCGATGGAATTTAATCCATTAGTGTTAATCTCCAGGGCTGCGGTGTTTCCTTCTATGGCTGAGGGGCAATGATTTTCTGAAAGTGCCTCAATATGCCACTAGTGCAGTAAGATGCCCATGGACTAGCCGCCTTAAGTTTGTGGGCAGGTTAAGTCCAGAACGCGCACAACGCCGAGGGCTGCGCGTTGACTAAAGTTATGAGTGTTCTTCCAGTGAACGACACAAGTTTATGGAAGCCAGCCCGGATCTTAAATCGTCGAATCGAGCTGGCTGTTAAGTTGGTTTTTGGTTTATTTGCACTGGTTTCTGTTGCAACAACAATAGGAATTATTGCGACTTTAATATTTGAGACTTTCGAATTTTTTCAGGAAGTTTCTATCGTTAACTTCCTGACGGATGATAAGTGGACGCCACTGTTTTCCAGCGGTAAGTTTGGCATCTTCGTGCTGGTTAGCGCGACGGTGATGCTGTCGGGAATTGCGATCGCCGTCGCCTTACCTTTGGGGTTACTGTCTGCCATTTGCCTCAGCGAATACGCATCACCCAAGGTGCGCAGTATTCTAAAGCCGCTGCTGGAAATATTGGCGGGGATCCCATCGGTGGTCTTCGGCTATTTTGCGCTGTTGCTGGTCACTCCATCCCTGCAATCACTGCTTGAGTGGCTGCTAATGGTTTTTCCATTCCTGCAATCCTATGTGCCCAAACTTGAAGGATTCAATGCCCTGAGTGCGGGGATGGTGTTGGGCATTGCTATCACTCCGCTGGTGGCTTCTCTTAGTGAAGATGCGATTTCAGCGGTGCCTCAGAGTTTGCGCGATGGAGCTTACGCTCTGGGGGCTACGAAGCGAGAAACCATTATTTCGGTGGTTTTGCCAGCGGCGCTTTCGGGAATTGTGTCGTCGGTGATTTTGGCGGTGTCTCGGGCGATCGGGGAGACGATGATTGTTACTTTGGCCGCGGGGCAAAATCCTCGGCTAGGGCTGAATCCGTTCGTGCCAGTGATGGCGATGACTGCGTTTATTGTGCAGGCGAGTTTGGGAGATACTCCCGCTGGATCTCTCGCCTATAGAACGATTTACGCGGTCGGTATGAGTCTGTTTGTGCTGACGTTGATTTTAAATATCTTCAGTTTTTGGTTTGTCCGCCGCTTTCGGGAGAAATACGACTAATGGCGAATTTAGCATCGGATCCTTCGCGATCGCCCCTTGAAAGCGGATCCAAAGGACTCTTCAAAAGCGAGTTAACCAAGCGCTACCGCATTGACACCGTCTTCTCGGCTGCGGCTTGGATTGCGGTGACGCTACTGGTGCTGGTGTTAGCCGTGCTGATTGGCGATGTGCTTCTGGATGGAGCATCGCGCCTGAGCTGGGACTTTTTAACGTCTTTCCCCTCGCGTAAGGCGGAAAGAGCTGGACTTCTGTCAGCGCTGGTTGGCACCATCTGGGTGATGTTGATTGTGGCGGTGGTGTCCTTTCCTCTGGGAGTTGGGGCTGGCATTTACCTCGAAGAATTTGCGGAAGATAGCTGGTTTGCTCGAGTCATCGAAATCAACATCAATAATTTGGCAGGGGTGCCGTCAATTATTTACGGGCTTCTGGGGCTCCAAGTTTTTGTGCGCTGGATGCAGCCCATCACGGGGGGGCGTAGCATTTTGTCCGGAGCGCTGACGCTGGCGCTGTTGATTTTGCCGGTGGTGATTGTGGCGACGCGGGAGTCGCTGCGAGCGGTGCCGGATAGTCTACGCCAGGCGGGGTTTGCCCTGGGGGCAACGCGCTGGCAGGTGGTGTGTAATCAGGTGTTTCCCATTGCGCTGCCGGGGATTTTGACGGGAACGATTTTGGCTTTGTCTCGGGCGATCGGGGAGACGGCTCCTTTGATCATGATTGGAGCCCTGACGTTTATTTCTTTCTTGCCGAAGAGCGTGCAGGATCCCTTTACGGTGTTGCCGATTCAGATTTTTAACTGGGTTTCTCGCCCCCAGGCGGCTTTCCATAACAACTCTGCCGCGGGAATCATCGTGCTGTTGGGAGTGCTGTTGCTGATGAATTCATCGGCGGTGCTGCTGCGGAATTATCTGCAAAAGCGTCACTAAAGCCGCTCTGTAGGGTTGTGCTTTCTGCTCCAGGAGGCGGTGGCACTTGGGAGCAGTGGCAATTGAGAAAGCCATAGGTCAGATAGGTCAGGAATATTTAGCTCGAGAATACTAGGAGGAGTTTAACTATGGGTGGGCAAGTAGACGCGGTGCTTCAGGCGGAGCAGGTGAGTGTGTCCTACAGCGGGGCGACTGCGGTTAAAAATGTGCATTTGAACATTCTGCGCAATCGAGTTGTGGCGTTTATTGGTCCGTCGGGCTGCGGGAAAAGCACGATTTTGCGCTGCTTCAATCGGATGAATGACCTGGTGGCTGGGGCGAAGATTGAGGGGCGGATCACCTTCAACGATGTAGATATTTATGACTCGTCGGTGGATCCGGTTGAGCTGCGGCGACGGGTTGGCATGGTGTTCCAAAAGCCGAATCCGTTTCCAAAATCGATCTATGAAAACATTGCCTTTGGCGCTCGCATCAATGGCTATCAGGGGGATATGGCTGAGCTAGTGGAGCGATCGCTTCACCAGGCAGCAATTTGGGATGAGGTGAAGGACAAGCTCAAGGAAAGCGGGCTGGCACTATCCGGCGGACAGCAGCAGCGTTTGTGTATTGCTCGGGCGATCGCCATCCAGCCGGAAGTGATTTTGATGGATGAGCCCTGTTCGGCTTTGGATCCCATTTCGACGAGGAAAGTTGAGGAGCTGATCAAAAATCTTTCTGAGAACTACACCATCGTGATCGTGACCCACAATATGCAGCAGGCGTCTCGGGTTAGCGACTACACGGCATTTTTTAATGCCCAGCCCACGGACAGCGGGGGAAAGATGGGCTATCTAGTGGAGTATGATCGCACCGAAAATATTTTCCACAATCCCCAGGAGCAGGCGACTCAAGAGTACGTCAGTGGTCGGTTCGGCTAGACGTTTCAGCAGTACCTACTTACCGGTCACTTGAGGGTGGAGCACTTCGACGGGATGTAAGTCTTCCAGGGTGCTGCCTAGGGCGATCGCCCGATTCCGCCCTGCCTCCTTCGCCATAAACAGCGCCTGGTCCGCCCGCTGAATTAGCGTATCGGGATCCTGCTGATCCACGGGAATCAAGCTGGTCAAGCCCAAACTTAGGGTGACTTGCTTCGCTACCCGAGAATAGGCATGTTCCAGGGCGAGTTCCCACAGATGATTCAAAACCTGCTGGGCAACGGCGATCGCCCCTTCCAAGGTCGTCTCGGGCAAAATAATCGCAAACTCCTCGCCCCCATAGCGGAAAGCCAGATCCGTTGAACGTTTGGCAACCTTCGCCAGGGCTTGAGCCACCTGCTGCAGGCAATCGTCCCCCGCGAGATGTCCGTAGTGGTCGTTGTAGGGCTTAAAGAAATCGATGTCGGTCACAATTAGCGCCAGGGGATTTTGGCTACGACGGCTCCGCTTCCACTCTCGCAGCAGCGTTTGGTCAAAAAATCGTCGGTTAGGAATTCCTGTCAGCCCATCCATTGTCGCCAACTGCTCTAGCTTGCGGTTCGCCTGGGTTAGCTGTTCGTAGAGAGTTGCCTGCTGGATGGCGATCGCAAAATGCTCTGATAGATTGCGCAAAAAGTCCTGTTCCCACGGCGGCCAGGGGCGATCACCCGCACAATGGTGAGCCACCAACAGCCCCCACAATCCCCTGCGTCCCCGCTGTTCCTCCTCTAATCGCTGAGCCTCATCGTCGCCCACACCGTTACTATCCGCGCTATCTCCTACCCTAGCCCCTTCTTGCTCCAGACTGTCCTCTTCCTTCTCCGCAAAATCTATTTGCGCATCAACCTGCTCCCGTAGAAAATACTCGCCCTTCAAAATGGGAACCACCAGAATTGATCGCACCTTCAGGTCCTGAATCTGAGCCTGAATCTGAGTTAAATCTGCCTCCAGCGGTGGACCTCCCCCCCCAGCCATATTGCTCGAATTGCCAACGCCATCAATAATTTGCTCTAGCGACTGGAACCCCACTAAATCATGGGACTCGCTTCCCCGAACTGTTCCCTGGGTCCAGGACCAAAACTCATAGATCGGAACCAGCGCAGCCCCCCCATCCTCTCCCGGTTTATAACCATCACCGCAGTCCATCACCTCGAGGCGTCCCGAACCATCCCGTGCCGATAGGCTATAAACCATAACCCGGTCCACCTGTAAAAAGTCGCGAACCTGATTTGCCGCCTTTTGTAAAATGTCTGGCAACTGTAGCGACTCACGGATTTGATGGCTTAGCTGTCCCAACAGGCGTGATCGCTCCACCTGATCCCACAGCGATTGCTCCGCCTCCTCCCGATCCGTCACATCCGTCATCACCACCAAAATCCACTCCACCTCGCCGGACTGGCTAAACATGGGCCGACGAACACTCTGGAGCCAGCGCACGCCGCCATCGGGATCCTGGCAAGGTTCCTGGGTGGTTTGGCGCTCTTGAACACTTTGCGCCACTTTAAACTCCTCCTGCTCATGGAGGCGCGCCTGGGCCTGGCTAGGATTCACGTAAAGTTCTCGATGCCCCACCATCTTCTCCGGAGTGGTTCCATAAAGAGCCGCCAAAGCATCATTGGCCACCACATAGCACCCGGACAAATCCTTCACCGCCATTAGAGTTGGACTGGCATCAACGATGGACCGCAAAAAGGCCTGTTGCTCCTCCAAATGAGTTTGACCATCACGCAAACGCCTCAGGATTTGCTGCCGTTCAATGGCGTAATCCAGAGATTTCACCAGGTTCCGTGGGGGTAAATCAACTTTGCAGAGATAATCCTGTGCCCCATAGCGCAGTGCTTGACGCCCAGCATCATCGTCCTCAAGCCCCGTCATCACCACAATGGGAACCTGCGGGGCATGGCGAGATATTTTCTGAACCGCTTCTACACCATTGCCGTCCGGCAATCCTAAATCAAGCAAGACTACCTGAATCGGCGATCGCCCACTCCCTCCGCTTAATCGCTGGAGCGCCGAAGACAAATCATCAAGCGCCACCGCTTCGAAGCGATCGCCAGCGGCTTCCTTGAGCGATCGCTGAACAGCCACCACATCAGCCGGATTATCCTCTATCAGCAACACAGTCGCCACAGTGGAGCTGTCCTCAAGCTCATGGGCTTTGGAAACCTCCGGCGATCGCTGAGATTGGAATGCGCTGGTCACAGAATTCCCCTAACTTAGGTCTTGAGAAAACATCTTGTGAAAGACGATGTCGATATCAACACTTCAACTTTCACCTCTCACGCCACTGAATTACTGCTGTCGATACTTACCCATATGTTGCTAACGCTAACAATGCAATAACTCTTCGTCAAAATATCCCTTTTATCCCAACTTTGCTCTGACCGTTTAGCCATATTTTTCATTGGTCCACAAACGCCAGCGATTAAAGCCCCAATTAACGAAATGGAAATTTTTAAAACTTTGATGGTTGGACTTATGACTCAATTGCGTAACGTCTTCAACACCCTTCAATTGACTAGACTAGATAGTCAAATCTTAGAGAAAAAACGCTTCAAAAGGTTGAGTGTTCGATATCTGGTGTAGAGGCTCGTTTTCTCCAAAGACATGTGAAACGATAGGAAAAGCCTCACTGTCCATCTACGGAAGTAGCTAGCAGCTTGAACTCAGATTACACCCTGCGTCTACTAGCGGGCAATAAATGACGCTGGGCAGGGGCATAGAAATTGCGAAAGAACAACACGACAATAAAAATGTTTGGAGAGACATGGAATATTTAGCCTTTAGGAGCTTTCGTATTCTTTTAGTGGCAGAATAAAAACGATGTGACAGTTTAGACTTTCTACCCTACGGTTTCAATTGGCTTCTATTCTTTACTGCTTCTGTTGTTGACAACGCTGGTTTACCGAGTGGTCTGAGCATTTCCAGGCACGCTGGGAACTATCTTAAAGCTCGTGGTGTGTAGTTATGGAATTAGATAAATTGGTTACGGGATAGGTACGTAATTCTCTTCAAGTCAATACTGTCTTGCTGTTGCTATCCTCGTCGTTCAGACATTCATTGGTTAGGGAGCTGGTTAGGAAATAAATTTATGCAGAGCGATGCAAGACAAGATGTTGATTCCCCAAGCACGTTGTCCGGTGGAGTGCGGCAGGATCTTGCAGCAGCAGCTGCCCCAAACACGGTGGTTGATGTGCTGAATGAGAGAAATTGGGTAGCTAATTTACCCCAACTCCTGAAATATGCCCAAAGTGGTGACCGTATTCAGGTTCCTAATGAATCGGTGTTAGCGCTGGCGGAGCAATTGAGAATGGAGCGTAACTTTGGCAAAGATGTTCTTTTTTCCGTGGAAATGGGCGAAGGTTCTGCGTCCCTTGAAGTGTGATGTGTCGCTATTGTGCTTTACAGACGCTATGACTGCTAGTGTCAACGGCTCCATAGCCGCCGAAACCACAGCAGTTCTGACAGGATGGGCGGGAAGACAAGGGCTGCTGCTTCACGCCATGGGTGCGATCGCTGCTCATCCCCTTCGGTGGAATCAGGATGGCGTTGGCGGTCCACGCCACTCAAGGGGGCGCTAGTCTCTTTCTTCTCAAGGCTTTGCCCTAACACGTGCACGTAGCATGCTGTGAATCCAAGCAAGTACACAGTCAGAAGGGACCCGACTAGGTGATGGGCATAGGTGGGGAACTGGATCGCCATGTGGAAAGCTTTAGGATTCCTGCCGGTCGTGAACTACCGTATATCCTATCGTTCAGCAGCGTAGCCTGCTGAAGACTCTTATTGGTTTGGTACTGGGGGATGAACAAGGATTAACGCTGCCCCAACCTGAGTCACTCCCTGGTGATCGCCCCCACTGTGGCACCAGAATTTCGGGATGGGGAGGTGCGGACAACCTACCGTTACCAGCTCGCTCGAAATATTTACCTGCCCTGATATTTCCCCAACAGTTGGTGATCGAATTCTTAACCATTCAGGAAGACATTCAGCTATTGATAAAAGCGTGCTAGGATTCGCGGCTTTATTCCCAGCCAATATAAGGTGATTAGACACCAATTGCGTAACGTACACCGAATAATCCCTTCCTTTTCCCAGCGTCGTGAAGATGTAAGGACAGAGTTTGGTAAAAAGCGAATTTTAAGCCCTCGCCTTTTTAAGGCGCGCATCAACATTACATCTTCCATGATTGGCACGTTTTCAAACCCTCCCAAGGCCTCAAAAACATCCCGTCGAATGAAAATTCCTTGATCACCGTAAGGAATTCGAGTGATTCGCGATCGCCATGAAGAGATTTTACCGATTACTTTAAGAATCCACCTAGGAGAATCAATAGCTAAATCAAAAGCTCCGGCTGCAAGATGAGGCGAACTATTCAAGACGGATACAGCTTCTTCTAATCCTTGAGAGGGCAGTTTTGTATCTGCATGTAAAAACAAAAGAATAGGCGAAGTTGCTTTACTTGCCCCATAATTCATTTGATTGCTGCGCCCCTTAGAAGAAAGAAGACATTGAATTGGCAGAGCACTCAAGCTACCTATCTCATCGGAATCCATGCACGCTCTAATCGCTGCTAAGGTAGAGCCGTTCTGATCGCCATCAACAAAAATCATTTCACAGACTGAGTCTGCAACAGCACGGTCTAAGGCATGCAGTGTATTCTTAATCCCTTCTATTTCCTGCCATACAGGAATGATTATAGAAATAGAGGGAAAGTTAGTATGCATAGTAGGCAACAACTCAAAGGTCCGCATTGCCTCAAACTAACATCGCCTAATTTGAACTTTTTCTAAGCGGGGCTGATGCTCTTGAAGTGTAGATGTTTGCGCAGGGATAGATTTTGTGCAGATTTCCGATCATTGGCTGGATGATTCTTTTTGAGATGGCTTACAGTGGCGGGCGACGGCGATTGGTGCGATCGCACTCTTCCTGATGATTGGTAAAGGGTTTGCCGTCGGGATGATCGAGGGTTAGCGCCCCATCTTCGAATCGGGGGACCATAACTTATGCTGGCGTCAATCTTTTATTTATTGAAAAGTAAGTGCGCCAGACCAGATATAGATGATAGGTTCTCCCAAAAGGCTTTCGAAGCTAATCAGAAGCGGTTGATTGAAGGCTTTCACTAAACCGCATGTTTTTTCAATTGTTTCGGTTAGTGTTAGCTTTCCGAAAAAGGTGAACGCTCTGCTTCGATAAAACTTTGTTGTTATGCCTATAACGCGCTCCCTTATAAGCCACGCCTAAGCTTCAATCTGTAGCTTTATGCCCATAGAAAAACTGTTATAAACGTTGCATCGCAATGCTTTGGAGTTTATGGAGCTTAATGGGTTAGTTGCTTTTAAATGTGGTAGAGGTTTTCGCCTTCACTTCAGCGAGTCAAGCTGTATCCTTTGCAATCTTGGAGATTTTTAATTGATGTTCTTTATCCCTAAAAAAGCTTTCTTCATTGGTTTAGCGCTGAGCCTAGCTATTCCAGCCCACGCTGAAGCCACTGAGTACAATTTTGAATGGAGTGGACAGATTGCTGGGTTTAGCGTCAAAGGTTCTTTCGGCTTTGACGAGACTCGAAGCTACGCCGATGGCATTGTTAGAGCCAAGGATTTAGATTTTCTCCATATCTTTTTCTACGCTCCAGACGGCACGTTGTTGAAGTTCTATATGGACAATCATCTCGATCCAGGAGTCAATTTCAACTTTGATATCAACACCCAAGAACTACTTCAATCTGGGAGCTACAACGAGCCTGATGGTATTAGCTTGGGCGGCGTTAACTACGATAAACAGAGCGGCAACGATCCCAGTCAGGCAGAGGGTTTTAGCTTCTGGTCGAAGCCGCCCCGTAGCAATACGCCTCATATGCACGTTGATGATTGGGCTGATGAATTCGGTTTCCCAATTGGATACTCTACCCATGAAGACGTTTCTTTCCCCTCTCTCACTACGTCACAGCTAGCCGCGTCCCCGAAGATGGGGGATGCGTATTCACCGCCCAATGGTCAGCCGGTTACACCTCCAGGTGGCTTTGGGCAGTTTGCTCGGGTTACTGCCGTTTCAGAGCATAGTTCTTTGCCCGGTTTGTCTATTCTCGGTAGAAATCAACCTGCCTACAGTGGACTTATGATCAGTTCATTGATTAACGAGGCGATCGCCGACGCTGAGGGCTTCAAAAATGCAGTGACTGATCCTTCTGCATCTTAAAGTTGCTCTTTTTAAGGTCTCTTGACTGTGCCTCTCGGTGTTCGCTGGAACAGCAGGGTTTGGCAAGCAACTGTCACATTGAGTCGCTTTGAACACGTAGAAGGTTAGTTATTTCTAAATCGGGATGGCGGGATTCGAACCCACGGCCCCCTCGTCCCGAACGAGGTGCGCTACCAAACTGCGCTACATCCCGAAATTGCCATCAGCCTTGGACAAGCTATCGCCTAAGACCTAAGCAAATGACAGTATAGGCGATCGCGACAAGAACAGTCATAGAAAGCTAAGAAAAACTACTATTTGAAATCGCCTTTTCAAATTCGCCCTGACCATCGGCAAAGCCTGCCAAGCTAATCGTGAAATGTTGTAGGCAGTGGGTTGCCCCATTGAACGCCGCTATGGGAAAGGTGTGGGCGGGTTTGGTTGCTTCTGTGTTTAGGCGAACTTTCTCTGGCGTATTAATCTCTGGCATATTCACCCGATCGCATCGTGTTGGCTACGGGTTATGGGCGATCGCTTTGGCGCTGGTGATTGGATTATCGGGGGGAATAGAGCATCAGCCAGCGTTAGCGAATGTGGAAAATATGCTGCTGCTGGAGCGTAGCCACGTTTCCGTGGATGGGGTGGAGCTTTTTGAGGTGGGGGCGTCGGGGAATTTTTTGGCAACGGAGCGGGCAAAGGGAATTAGCCGCATTTTGGAACAGCAGCTTGACGATATTTTGCGTGAGGGAAGCTCCGCTGAGATCACGATTGATAATCGCAACGGTCAAACGGTGCTGCTGCTGAATAATCGCTACATAATGAGCGTGACTCAGGCGGATACAACGCCGGGGATGTTGACGGAGGAGCGGGCGGCGGACTGGCAGGGAATTATTGAGGAGACGCTGGAACGATCGCTGGAGGAGCGCACTCCGGGCTATCTAACCCGCGCTGGAATCCAGGTGGCGATCGCTGCGCTGATTGCGGGGGCGCTGCACTTTGGGCTGGGCTGGTTGGGGAGTGGGCAACGGCGAAAGCAGTTGCGGCAAGACAGCGGAAATTTTGACGACGCGACGCCGGCAACAGAGACTTCAGCTCAGCCGCGCTACAGCATTTTGAGCGTTTCTCGAATGCGTCAGGTGGTTCCTCAGCGATCGCTGCTATTGTTGCTGATCGGCTTTTTCCAGGTGAGCGTTTGGGTCTTAGCGGCGGTGTACTGCGCCCAGCTTTTTCCGCCCACTCGCCGGATCGCCTACTGGATTTATAGCCTTGGGCGGGTGATTTTCTCGGCAAATTTACTGCGTCTGGGCGATAGCAATATTTCCCTTGTGGATATTGTGGCGCTGCTGATTTCTGTGGTCCTGTGGTGGGTTGTCGTGAGCTGGCTGGCGGGGATCGTGCAGCGGCATATCTTGCCCCTGACCACGATTGATCCCACTCTGAAAACCGCCATGAGCAGCTATGCCCAGTATCTGCTGCTGATTGTGGGGGTGATTATTATCGTCTCCGTGGTGGGGCTAGACCTGGGGGCGATCGCGATTATTCTGGGTGGCTTCGGGGTTGGTATCGGCTTTGCGCTGCAAAATATCGCCAAAGATTTTATCAGCGGCATCATTATGCTGGTGGAGCGCCCCGTAAAAGTGGGGGAAATGGTGCAGGTGGGCGACACGACGGGCTGGGTAAAACATATCGGTCCCCGCTTTACGGAATTATCTCACTTAGATCGATATTTAATTCGCGTCCCAAACTCACAATTTGTAGATGGCTCCGTTTCAAACTTTCGCCGGAGTGGGCTGCTGCGCCTCAAGGTGGATGTGGGGGTGGCTTACGGTTCCGACGTGATGCTGGTGCGGGATTTGATGCTGGAGGCAGCGCTGGAGCCACACCCGGAAATCTTGCGCCACCCTAACCCGGACGTGCTGTTTCTAAGCTGGGATGACAGCGCGATCGTGCTTCGACTTATTGCGTTTATTCGCGAGCCGACTAAGGGACCGCGTCTGGAAGCCCTGCTGCGGGAGCGAATCCATGCTGGATTGGAGAAATACGACATTGAGGTGCCTTTCCCTCAGCGAGATTTAAACCTCAGCGTCCCCCATTTGGACCGGATGGCGGAAACGTGGCTGGAGGAGCGCGGTCAGCAGGTACCACCGAAGCCGGAACCCACGCGCGATCGCCCTCAGGTAAATACGGGCATCGACTGGGATAGCTTGATTCGGGATATGCGCGGGCGAGATGGGCTGCCTATTCGCGATCGCACCGCTGGATTTCGTACCTATCGACAATGTTTTACGGGCACCGCTGCCGTCCGCTGGCTGATGCGCCATGAACGAGCCACCCAGGAAGAAGCGGTGCAAATTGGTCAACAGCTTCTGGCGCGGGGCATTATCCACCACGTCCTAGATGAACACAATTTCGAAAATGCGTCCTACTTCTACCGATTCCGCGATGACGACCCGCTAGTGCCGGAATCTGGCGTGAAGTCTGGGGTGGCTACACCGCCTCCGCCGCCAATCAAGTCCGACCCGATGCCCGATGCGGATGCGGCGCTGGAGGAGGAAGCCGAAGCCCTTTGCCACGATGATCACGATGTCATGCACGACGCCATGGTGGATGAAATGAGTGATGAAAGTCTGGCTCAGGAGATGAAAGAAGCGGAAGGCGGGGACAAGTAGCGATCGCTTCAGAAACTAAAGGGTCCAAAGTGCCTACACTAGTAAGACTCTATGTTTGAAGACCTGCATTACCTTACTTAGCGCCATGGCTGTTCGTCTGACCTGGGATAACACTCATTTTTTCACTGATATCAACGACCCTCGCATAGAGGAAACAGCACAACATCTAAAGTCAGAAATTGCCGAACTGCGAACAGCCTGCCAGCCCTATGCTGATCTGCTCAAGGCAGCTGACGCTTTGCCAGAGTCGGATTATGGCGATCAGTCGGATTATGGCGATCAGATTGAAAAAATCAAGCAGATTCACCAGCGACGCATGGCGGTGGTTGAGGCATTGCGCAATGTCAGTACGTTTGTCTATTCGTGCCTAAGTGTAGATGCGCAAGATACGGCGGCGAGCACCTGGCAGGGAAAGCTACAGCAGTTGGGGTCAGCACTGGATCAGGCGATGAAGCCGTTACAGGTGTTTTTGATTCGGGTGAGTGATGACTTTGTGCAGGCACTGGTGGCTGATCCGATAATGGCTGAGGTGGCGTTTTCATTGAGGTGCGATCGCAAACTACAAAACCAACTCCTTTCCGTACCCGAAGAACAGCTAATTTCCGGGCTCAGCGTCAACGGCTTACACAGTTGGGGCAATCTCTACAGCAAGCTGGCGGGTACCCTCCAGTGCCAAGTCAATGGCAAACAAATGGGGCTGGCTAGTGCCTCAAACCTACTGAGCAGCGCAGAACCGGAAGAGCGAAAAGCAGCTTGGCAGGGTATTCAGTCAGCATGGGGGGAGCACCAAGAAACCGTGGCGGCTATTCTCAATGCCATTAACGGTTGGCGACTTGAAGAAAGCCAACAGCGAGCCCACACCCAAAAGCTGCATTACTTAGACAAAAGCTGTCTCCAAAGTCGCATCGATCGCGACACCCTAGACGCCCTCATGGAGACCACCTACAAGTATCGCGGCGTCGGTCAGCGGGCAATAAACGCCATGGCAGCCGCTAGCGGTTTGGAAAAGATGGGACCGTGGGATACTTTGGCTCCAGCTCCCGTCAGCGAAGAGGGGCAAACTTTTACCTTTGAAGAAGCCATTAATCTAGTGGCCGACGCCTTTACCGAATTTGATCCTGAGATGGGCAAGTTTGCTCTGATGATGGCGGAAAAAGGTTGGATTGACGGTGAACCCACCCCAAACCGGTCCACGGGCGCATACTGCACCAAGTTTACGAAACCCCGCGAGCCCCGGGTATTTATGACCTTTACCGGCTCCATGAACAACGTCACCACTTTGGCTCACGAGCTGGGGCACGCCTGGCACAACTGGGTGATGCGCGACATGCCTTTGATGATGACCTCCTATCCCATGACGTTGGCAGAGACTGCCAGCATCTTTGCGGAAACTCTAGTGCGCAATGCCCTATTAAAGCGGGCTGAAACCCCAGAACAAAAGCTAGCCGTGCGCTGGCAAGACGTGGATAGCGCCGCAGCCTTTTTGGTGAATATTCCGGCTCGGTATGAGTTTGAGAAACGTTTGGTAGAGGCGCGCAAAGAGGGCACGGTGGTTCCTGCTCAGCTTCGGCAAATGATGGGGGAAAGTTGGCAAAAATGGTACGAAGATAGCCTCACGGAATACGACGAACTATTCTGGGCGACCAAGCTACACTTCTCAATTTCAAGCCTCAGTTTTTACAACTATCCCTACCTATTTGGCTACCTGTTTAGCCTGGGCATTTACGCCCAGCGAGACACCTACGGGGAGAAATTTGAGGCGCTGTACCGGGGTATTTTGCGTGATACCGGTTCCATGACTGCGGAAGAAGTGGTTATGCAAAACCTGGAGCAGGACATTCGCCAGCCAGAGTTTTGGCAAGCCAGCCTGGATATTGTGGAGGAGGCAGTGGCAGAATTTGAGGCGCTAGTGAAATGACGCTCGTTGTTTCTTCTGCAACGCCAAGGTTTGCGTAATCCAGATCTGTCAGCGGTTTCGGATAAGCCGGTACCGGATAAAAAGCTGATCTTGAATTACAACTTCACCGTCTTCGTGAAAACCGAGACGCCGCAGCGCTGAAACCCTTGTCCTGCTTGGGGGAAGCAAGGCAGTAACGGAGTTAACGCGAAGTTCTTCGAATGCGTATGTCAAAATCCTCCGGTAGAGAGTAGGACCAGCTCCCCAGTACTTTCGACAGAGGACGAGTCCCATATCCACATCGTCGTCTTCAGGTTGCAGCCCACCCCAGCCGATAAACTCACCATCCAACACGAAAGCCCAGGGACCAAAGCCGTTCTCCTCCCACATTCGTTCCTTGATGGCGACAAAGCGATCGCACTCCACATCTCCGAACTCATCCTGAGCCAGTGGCAGATGCCGCCGGACTGCGGGATCGTTCATCAAGTCAATGATTGCGATCGGGGGAATCTTCGTCAGCCGCGTGAAAATGATTCTGTCGTAGTCGGCAACTGCCATGGTGGAGAAGGTTGAATAAGAGATTGTGGCCGTAGGTATCTGTCGTTGCTGGGTTTCATGCTTCGATCCAGCCTAGAGCAATGGCGATCGCCCTTTGATTTATCCCCAAAAGCCAGCCATCAAAAGCCAGAGAAGGTCGCCCTTGGCCCCATCCCAAAAAGCGGGTGGCGATCGCCACTACGAACTCCGCTTATTCCAAATAAATAGCGCTATGCCACCGAGAACAGCCACTGATGCGATCGCAAACCGAAGTGTCAGCGTCTCTCCCAGAAATAGAACTCCCCCCAGCGCCGCCAGAATTGGTGCACTTAACTGAACCGATGCAGCGGTAGTCGCAGGCAATGAGGGTAAAACGGAATACCACAAGGCATAACCCATCCCTGAAGCCAAAGCTCCCGAGGCGATCGCATATCCAAAACCAGCCGTGTTAATTGATTCTCCTTGCCGGAGAAGCAACAGTAAAACAAGGGCAAAAGGAATGGCGCGAATGAAGTTACCAGCCGTTGCAACGATGGGGTCTTTAACTTTCCGCCCGAGCAAAGAATAAACTCCCCATGAAAAGCCCGCAAAAATCATGAGTGTGGCTCCCAATAGCGATGGAGATTCCACACCCGGCAGCATTAGCCACACCAGCCCACCGGCAGCCGCGAAGGAACCACATACTTGGCGAAAATTAAGACGCTCTCCAGTCCAAAGTCCGTAGACAATCATCGTTACTTGAACTGCGCCAAATAAAAGCAAGGCACCTGTCGCTGCACTCAAGCTCACATAGGCATAGGAAAAAGCGGCTGCATAACTGAATAAAGCCATTGCTGATATCCATTTTCCCGCAACCCTAAAGGAGCGATTTTTAAGCAGGATCAACAGAGCCAGTAAGGCAGAACCGGAAACAATACGCACGAGCGTGAAATTGGCAGCACCAATATTTCCCGATGCCAACGCTTCACGGCACAGTAATGAATTGGCAGCGAACGCTAACATCGCCATTGTTGTGATGAAAACTAACTTGGTCGGCGACATTTCTTTTTTGCTAACACCGACTGAAGGCATTGAACTAGCAGGCTCCACTAACGATTATTTGGTTTGTGCAGTGTAGCTTTTTCATTAAGCAGCAAGACCGACACCAATTTTCCAGGTAGGGCGATCGCCCTTTGATTCATCTGAGCAATGAGAGGCGATCGCAACTATCCAGAATCAGTACCAATCAAATTGCTCTTGAGTCTCACGCTACGTCACCCTTTAGCATCCAATTATCAAACGCAATTATTCGGGAAATTGGAGTCGGCAACCTATGGCAAAACTTTTGCAGGTGGGGGAGTTGGCAAAACAGACCGGGCTATCTATTCGCACCTTAAGGTACTACGACGAGATTGGGTTGCTGGTGCCCTCGCATCGTACTGAAGCGGAGTATCGACTGTATAGCGAAGCAGATATTGCCAGGCTTCAGCAAATTTTGTCGTTGCGGCAGTTGGGCTTTGCCCTCAAAGAAATTCGTGAATGTTTGGAGAATCCTGATTTCTCCCTACCAAATGTGATCAATCTGCATTTGGCACGACTCCAAGAACAGATGGCTGTGTCCCAGTCGCTGTTTGCCAAGCTCAGTACCCTCGCCCAACAACTCCAAACCTCCCGAGTCGCTTCAGTGGACGATCTCTTGCAAATAATGGAGAACCTGACCATGACTCAGCAGTATTTGACCCAAGAACAACATGATTTGCTCGAAGCTCGATTGAATGGATTGAATGAGGGGCAGGCGGAGTGGATGAATTTTTTGGAGCAGACGCGATCGCATATGACCCAAGGTCGTGACCTCAATTCTCCAGAGGTACAGCAAATGGCGGCGCAGTGGCGGGACAGCATCATGGCATTTGTCGGTGCTGACGTGAAACTCTACGAAGCGCTGATGCAGGTTTATCAGAAAGAGGGGGCTGAAGCCGCTACCTGGGGGACCTTAGATGCCCCCACATTTGACTATGTTCTCAAGGCGGTGGCGCTACTGTCAGTACGGGAAAAAATGGAGGAAATGGTCAGCTTTTCTCGGGAAAAAATGGAAGAAATTGTCAGCTCTTCGATGGTCAGGTCTTCGTTGGATCCCTTTACGCCAGAAACTCGTGAAGCGTTGACCAAAGGTCAGGACTGTATGCGATCGCTACACCTCAACTTCTTCGGTACGGAAGGGCTGCTTTTAGGGCTGCTAGCCGTCGAAACATCCCCAGCAGCAGAGGCTCTGAACGACCAGGGAGTGGACTTCGCCATTGCCCAAAATCTCATTCGAGAAGTGTTAGCTCAGAGTACCGTTTCTGATGCAGAAATCCCCTCAGAGATTCCCTTTACGCCTCGCACCCGCCGTGTGATGGAGCTAGCTACTGAACAGGCGAAGCAGCAAGGTCACGATCAGATAGCCCCTCAACATCTATTACTGGGTCTTTTGCAAGAAGGTGAGACGACGGGGGGCGGTATCGCTACGCACGTCTTGAAAAAGTGTCGAGTAGATTATCAGACATTGAAACAGCAGCTTTCTCGTATCTGAAGGGGAAGGTGTGAGCTTGGCAGTATCTAAGGCAACAGGGCCAGGACCTGCGCTGGCGAGCCGGAGCCGTCTACCAATGGCAGTACGCCGATGATTACCGTAGAGCCCATCGCTGGTAGTTGGTTCAGCTGGGTTAGACACTCGAGGACGATACCGTCGTTGGCGAGGATTCGACAATTTACGCCGAAGGTTTCGCTGGTGCCTGGATCAACGCCGTGAGTGTCAATGCCAACGCCTGCGCTCTGTCGCTGTTGGATTAAAAATTCGGCGGTGTCTTCGGCAAATCCTGGGAAATGTAACTGGCCTTGGCGATCGCCATTGCCCAGAAAATCAACCGAATTCAACCACTTTTCCTGCCAGCCCGTGTAAGCAATTACCAACGCCCCCGATGGAATTTGCCCATACTGCTGCTCCCAGCGTTCTAGGTCGGCGATTTGGATTTGATAGTCTCGGTTGGCTCGGCAGCGATCGCGCACGTCCAAACAAACCGCCGGCAAAATCAACTGCTCCGGTGGAATACTCGCAACATCCCATCCTGCCGGGTCAAAACTGCGCGGCGCATTGATATGAGTGGCGCTGTGTTCGCCGATCGCCAGCTCTCGCAAAAAATATCCATCCCTGTCCCAGGTTGCCACCGTTGAAAACCGCGTTTGGGGATCACCGGGCCAAAGGGGAATCTGCGGATGGATGGAATAGCTAAGGCTAATAACGCGAGAGTAGGCAATTGTCGGCATTGAGGATGCAAAAAAATAACTGGTGGAGAGCATGGCCGTAGCTGTTCTCCACCAGTTTGTGTCAAAACGCTTTTTCGCTAGGAGTCCTCTTTGCAGAAGCGCTTCCCTACTGGGTCTTGGGGCGACTTAGCAGCACCGGACAAGGAGCATAAACTCGAACGTAGTCCGACAGGGAGCTGCCCAGCAAGCGATCCAAATCCGGTAGTCCCTTGGCAATGGACGGACGACGATCCGGCGAGCCCAGCATAATCATGTCCGCATTCTTCTCTTTGGCAAGATTGCACAGGGTGGGACCGGGACGCCCTCCGATGGATACGGCGCGAACGTCAATGTTGTAGCGTCGAACGGCTGCGATCGCCGGCTGCAACACTGGGTCCGTCTCACCAGGAATCTCTTCCCCTGGCTTCAGCTTCGAATTGACATGAACCAAAGTAAGCTCCTGTCCAACATAGTCACGGGCGTACATAATTGCCTCGTTCAGCGCCTGCTGGGAAGCTTCGGAGCTATCCACAGCCACCATCACCCGGTTTAGGCGCTTAACGTAAACGTCATCTCTCACCAACAGCATCGAGCGAGATGAAAGCTGGAAGACGTACTGGCTGACAGAATTGCTCAAAATCGATCGCAATCGCTTCAGCCCCCGCGACCCCATCAAAATCAAGTCCGAGTCCAGCTCGTCAGCCACCTCCAGCACAACAACCTTGGGATCGCCCTGAACCAACTTGGTGGAAACCTGCCCCTCCGGCAAACCTAGTCGGGCGATCGCCTTAGCCAGCGTCTCCTCGCCCTCCTTCATCCTCTCAGCCAAATACTCCGCCGAAATTTCCGCCACCACGACGTGCAAAATCGCCACCTGACTATCCTTAAAAAAAGGAATCTCCATCAGAGACTTCAACATCTCTTCGGACTGACCCGTCCCAGAATCGGCTAAAAGAATCTTCTTACCCATAGATAAAGCCCGCAGTGGGAATGTCGTGTGCTCTAATCTTCAGCGTGTCGAGTCCTCAGACTCCCATGCTCTTCAGAATCTCTGCCAAATCAGTGCAGGAAAGCAGTTGAATCAATACATCTGCAACCTTTGTTGTGGCTCGACCCCTATGATCATGGTTGCATTATCCCCAAGGTTGACAGCAAGAAACTAGATATTTCTACCTATTTCTTCAATAAATGTTTCAACCACTACCGTGTCTATGTCTCCGGTGTAATTAGTGCAAAATTTCTGCGCGCTTCCCTAGCGATTTTCCACCATGGCTTCTTCTCAAAATTGGTTCAGTTACCCCATTCGCGTTCAACCTCACCACACCGACTATGGCGGCATTGCTTGGCATGGCACCTATATCACCTGGCTCGAGTCGGCTCGGGTGGAAGCGCTGGCAGCGGTGGGCATAGAATTTTCCGATTTGGTGGCAATAGGGGTTGACTTGCCGGTAGTGGATCTATCGTTGCGCTACCACCGCAGTCTGCGTCTGGGCGATCGCGCCATTGTTTATTCCCGCCTACTGCCCACCAAAGGGTTACGCCTGGTTTGGGAATATCGCATTGAGCCGGTGGAGGACGGGGATGGAAATGCAGGCGGCAACGGAGAGGGCGGCGATCGCAGCTACGTTACAGGACAGGTTACCCTCGCGGCGATCGATGCAAAGCGGGGTAAGGTTTTGAGGCGTTATCCACCAATCTTTACAGAAGCGTTGGAAAAGCTAAGGGCATCAAGCTGAGGACATAAATCAGGGACTACAATTAATTCGTTCCCAGATTCGTTTGGCTATCTAGTCGAACTGTTCAGTTGGACTTTCGGTACCCGCTTAGTTGAAAATGGTACTGATTTAACCGTGCAGATAACGATGCAGATTTTGACGGCATTACGATTAACCTGCACCGTTCTGGTTTCAACCCATGTAACGACGTTTCGAAGTAATGACGTTTCCCACCATACGTTAAATGCCTTCTGCGACTACCCTGCATCCCCCCGCTATGAATCCTGCCGCCCTGTCCTATAACCTCGCTGCGCCCGCTGAGCCGATCGCCTCCTCCTTCGATATGGCACTGCTCAACGCCGCGCGCTCAATTTATGAGCTGTACTGTGAGGTGCAAACGGACATTATGCAGCAGCCCACCGGAGTCGCCATCAACGGTGCCACCTATCGCGGTAAGCCGGTCTTCGGAAAATGCCCCATCTTGCTGCCTGGCGAGCGCTTTATCCCCATTGCCCAGATTGATCCTGAGCTGTATTAACGCTGCTCGTATTTGCCGCCCGTACCAAGCGAGCAATAGGCTGCCCAACCTCTGACGTACTATCCCCATGCCTCCTATTCCTGTTCCTGCCCATATCCACTACGAGCTATTGCTACAGGTGCTGGAACAGCAAACGGCGATCGCCCTCTACGAACAGCGAGATAAATTTCCAGCCCATCAACGACAGCTCCAGGAATTAGTGGCGACTCTCCGCAAGGCTCTTGCCCAACAAAAACAGTTGGAAGCCGATTGCGATCGCCGCAACCTAACCGTCGACTACCGCTGGTCCAATACCGCTACCTAGCGATTGAGAACAACTTCTGACGCCCCACAAAGCTCTGCCGCTCGCGCAGCTTCTAAAACCGCCTTCGCCCCAACCGTATGATCCAAACCCTTAATGGGCACCGGATAAACCGGTCCCGGACGCTTATCTAAGTCGTAGCGATAGGTGCGGTCGTAGTATTCCAAAACAATCGCGATCGCCGTCGCTGCGTCCCCCTTTTGAATTGCCTCCAACGCCGTCTTGGTTCGCGCCCCGCCCAGCCGTTTTCGAATGCGCTCCGTCGCCGCTAGCAAACCTTCCAAGTCCGACGACTCACCATACACCTGGGTCAAATACTCAATCCGCTCTTCCGGCGATCGCTGCACCTCCACCACAGGCGCTGCCATCATCTGCTCAAATAACTCCGGCGGCACCCGACAACTGCCAACATTGCGGCTCTCTGCCTCGATCCAAATCGGACGATCCTCAGCAAACTTTGACCAGGCGATCGCAATCAGATTTTCAAAATGCTCCGTACTCGGCTGTGGCGGCAACCCCAACGCTCCATAGCTACTGCCACGATGATTTGCCAACCCCTCCAAATCCAGCGTTTGCTCCCCCGCCGCCGCCAAAGCTCCCAATAAATCCGTCTTCGCCGTTCCCGTCATCCCCCCTAGCGTAATCACCGATCTCGGCGTCGCCACACACTGCCGAACCCAGCCCCGCAAGGCCGTAGGCCCCCCCTCCAACAGCGCCACCGGCCTACCCGCCGCCGCCCACAACGCCGCCGGGCTTGAACTACGCCGCCCCCCGCGCCCACAGGGACCCC
>JBCCTE010000003.1:0-20701 GCA_039198915.1 Cyanobacteria bacterium P01_D01_bin.73
ATTTACAATTTCTTCGTTCCATATACGTAAAGAGTGACTCTTTTTTACTTAAGAGCTAGGATATTTGACTTTGATGGATTAAGTGTAAGCTTGTTTGAGCACATCCATTCCTTAGCAAACTCGACTTCATTCTGCAAGACCTGAACTGCATTCTCGTGAACGGAAAGAATAGTTGTGTCATCAGCGAACAGCGAACAAATCGCATCTAGATGGCTCGGCAAATCATTCACATATTTGACAAACAAAAGAGGACCTAATATGGAACCTTGAAGAATTCAATCAACCTTACTATGGATTTGATGTCATTCTCTTCAACGTATTGCATTCGATCAGGAAGATAATTCTTTTAAAATCTTCAAAACGGGTCCTCTAATACAATATTTATCAAGTGTTTCAATCGCGGCGGCAGTTACTCAACAGGCTGGCCTGTAGAAGCTGTGGATCAATTCGATATTGAAGTTGATGGCGTTGTGATTGCTGGGCATGGGGTAGCCTCCGGGCGATCGCCCCAAAGCCCCTATCCCGAAAGCACGATCGCCCTGCAAAAGCCCCACTTCAAAGCTGGGGGACTGGACTTAGACGGATACTTTGAAGGAACGCTCAATATTTCCATCAGCCCCCGCAACTTCAAACTGATCCAGCCACGCCACACCTTTCCCCTGCTGCGTTGGACGGAACTGCATCCCCCTGAAACCTTCTCCTTTGTCCGCTGCCAAATCCAGTTCCAAAATGGGGAATACGACGGCTGGATTTACTACCCCCACCCGGAAACGAAAGCGGTGCATTTTCAAGATGCTTCAACCCTAGAAGCGATCGCCGTTCCCATACCTAGAATCAACTACGGAGACCCGGTCACGCTTCGTCTGTGTAGTCAAGAAATCGGTATATCTGATGCCTGAAACTATTCAGTGGCCCGGTGATTTTTGAGAATCGGGTACGGCTCTGTCAGTCCCTGCTGCGATCGCGCCAGAATCGGTCCCAAATATCGCCGCCAACGTAGCGCCATTTCGGGATAAATCTGATAGCTGCCGTCTCCGTGGCGCACAAATAGCGGCTTTTCTTGAAGCGCTAGGTAGCCGGGATGGGTTCGCGAGCTGGCGGGGATGGGGCTTGTCGCACTGTTATCGGGTAGCAATCCCGGCGGAAAATGTCCCTCAAAAAATCCCTGAATTTGCCCCCAACACGCCCGCCGATTAATGCCCCGCCGCTCCAGGCGATCGCCCCACTGGTCCAGGGATAGCGGTTCATCCGGCGCAACCTGCAACAGCTCACTCAGCAAAAATAGCGAATCGTAGGGCGACGGTGGATTTTGCCACCCCTCCAAGTGGGAAAATCCCCGCGCCAAACCCCGCGCCACCAAATGGCGATCGCCCCGCACAATTTCCACCCCCGGGACTTTCCGCCGCAGCCAATCCCGCACGCCCTCCGCCTGCGCCAGCGACCCCAGTGTCACAATTTCGGTAATTTTCGTGGAACCGTAGCCGCTGCGGCTAAATAAATGATTCAGCTCCCCGTTGAGGCAATCCAACCACGGTCGCAACACCTGCGATCGCCATTCCTCCGGCGACAGCGTCCACTGATACTCCCCCAGCGCCAGCCCCATCGTCTCCGTTGCCCGCGCCAACTGCCCCGCCAAATTTAGCAAACTGCACCCGTCCCCCCAATCCAACAGCCTGTAACGCCACTTTTGCCGCAGCGCCTCGTCAATTTGTCCTGGCACCGGCGTGGGCAAATCCCCCAGCCCAAAATGGCGGCGCTTCTCCGGCTCCCGACAAAATAACTGGGCGATCGCATCACAATCCAAATCCCCCGCCCCGTAAGCAAACTGATGCGTCGCCGTCGACCATTCCCCATCGCGCAAACTAACAATCGCCAACTGCGTCCGCCCCACATCCGTCTGTATTGTCAGCCAGGTTCCGGCAGTCGTGCCCTCGGGAAACCGGGCGATCGCCGCCGCCACCGCCTCATCCAAGAACATCACCTGCTCCGGTACATCCGCCACCTGCGATCGCAAAACCGCCTCGCGCCCGTTAAACCGAAACGCCTCCGACGCCTCCACCGGCTGACTCACCATCACCCCCTGTACCTGACCCATCACCCCCCGAAACTGCTCCACCGACCAGCCTTCGACTGAGCAAGAAAACTGCGGCTGCTGTGCCTTGGGCGTGTTGGAGATTGACGATCGCGAAATTCCCAGCGGTCGCAACAGCCCCGTCAACCCCTGTACCAGCCAATGAAAGGCGATCGCCTGGGTATCGGTCCAAGCTATCTTCGGCTCCAGGCTAGAATCCTGCGGCAATAAGCAAGACACTGCCCGCCCCAGCGCATGCTTAAACTGGCTCAACAACAAACCCCGAGGCTGTTTTCGAGCGGCTTGAATTGCAGCGAATCCCGTCCACGGCATAGTGGGCGATCGCCGCGCGGTACCTTCCCAGCGTTCTAAATTGCGCTGATTCGGCGTCAAATAAATTGCAGCTGGATAGCTGGGCTGATCCGTAATTGCCTGCCCCCATCCCGCGCCGTCCGCCGGTTGCCAGCTCCAGTCAATGGGATAGGATTCCCCCGTCTCCTCACACCAGAGCACCGCCGCAATTCGCGACTCACCAATGTCGATGCCCAGATACCAAGTGGCAACAGGCTCAGACTCTTCCGGCGCGTCCCACGGATCCGCAACCGGAGCAAGCTGCTCGGAATCATTGGGCTCGGGGGCGATCGCCTGGCTCATTCCTTCTTCTTTTCCACCCCATCAGCGTCCGGTCCCAGAGCATCCTCAAGGAAAGCATCCAGGTCCGCATCCACCCCTGCCATCGGCGACTCTTCCTCTGAAAACTCCGCAAGACTATCCAATAAATCTAGGTCAAAGTCCTCATCATCCGCCCCCGTAACGTCGGCACTAGTCACATCCGTCGAAACTGCTGTCACGTCTCCCGACAGGTCGCTTAAGTCAAGCGCCTCATCCAAAGATGCGATCGCCTCCGCCTCTGCCTCACCCGCCAGCACCTCCTGCAACTCAACATCAGCGCTGTCCAGCCCATCCAGCGCCAGGTTTAAATCTCCCGCATCCCCATCACTTGCAGTGTCAGTAACCGCTGCGTCTAAACTCTCTAGGTCAAAATCCAAATCTCCGCCAGCATCCGAGTCATCTCCCAGTCCAGCCAAGTCCAGATCCAAACCGTCATCAGCGTCCGTCGTCATCTCAGGAACACCAGCGTCTAAACCAAGATCGTCCAAATCCAACTCAACTGACTCAGTCTCCGCAGCCGGTTCTCCCTCACCTAAGCCATCTAGATCTAAATCCAAGTCGTCGCTGGTTCCTTCCAGATCAGCACCTAACCCATTCAAGCCATCATCCGCCGCCTCATCGCCCAGAACAGCCTCCAAATCCAGATCTACCGACACACCTTCTTCCCCAGCCGCTCCGTCAAGCTCCAAGCCAAGATCGTCAATACCATCTGTGTCAGTCGTAGTCTCCGCACTGGAATCCAGGTCTAAATCTCCACTCAAACCGTCGAGATCCAGCTCTGCTACCACCTCATTTGCGCCTTCGTCCCCACCAAGCTCCAGGTCGATATCGCCTGTGCCAGCCGCAGCCTCTGCATCCAGGTCTAAATCTCCACTTAAACCATCCAGATCTAGCTCTGCCATCCCCTCCTCTAAGGTTGCATCTCCATCTCCTTCCAGACCCGGTAAATCGAGGGCATCCGCCGCTTCAACTGCATCATCGAGGAGATCCGATACCTCATCATCAGCGGACTCAGGCAAGGTCTCAGGCAGCCCCAATTCTGCCAACTCATCACTCGCGTCTGTTTCTGACTCTAAACTCAGACTTTCTTCCAAATCCAAGCCGAGGTCTTCGCCTAAATCATCGCCGCTGTCAGTTTCTAGCTCCAGACCCAGATCTGCCTCCAAGCCGGTATCTGAACTTTCACTCGCCTCAGCGCCGACAGATTCATCGCCAAAATCTAGTCCGAGATCGTCATCAGCGGCATTACCCACCACCAATTCATCCCCGGTGCCGGCCTCACTGGTGTCCAACCCATCGATGTCGAGCCCATCACCAAGCCCCAGATCCGCCAGGTCACTGCCCGAATCATCATCAGAATCAATTGATTCACCTAATTCACCGACGTCGAGATCAGATCCTAGGTCGGTCTCTAGGTCAATTTCCAAATCCTCATCAATCCCTAGATCTACCGCCTCGTCTTCCAAAGCCATGTCGCTGTCACCGGCCAGAACTTCATCCATGGCCGACACGTCACCGTCCAGTCCCAAGTCAGCTAACTCCCCATCCAATGACGGCTCTAGGTCCGTAACAGATGCCGTATCTTCCAAACTCATCTCAGCTACGGCATCAGTGTCCAGATCAGTGTTAAGCGCTAAGTCATCATCCAATCCCAAATCGTCCAGATCGACATCGTCCGCCGTAGCCTCTTCTGCGATCGCGTCATCGCCACCGCCGAATGCCGCAAAGCCAGCCGCGATCGCCGCCCCAGCTACCGGAACTGCTCCAAGGTCAAGCCCTCGAGACGCATCATCGTCCGCCGCTTCATCATCGCCTGACAGTTCCTCTAGCCCTGCAAGAGGGTCATTATCATCTGTTCCAATACCAAGCTGATCCAAATCGCTAGCGCCTAGCTCTTCATCGCTAGCGCCTAGCTCTTCCTCAAAGCTTTCACCTAGTCCTTCCCCTTGGGCATTGTCTAGCGATCGCGTTGCTGGTTCCTCCAAAAATGCGCCAACGTCCGGCAGCCCCTCCATCATCTCCAGCTCACCGCTACTTTCAGCCGATCCCTCATCAGCCATCAAATCCTCGACGGCATCATCCAAAGAAATCTCCTCATCCTCCGGCGTTTCACTTGCCCCCGGAATCACCGCCGCCAGCTCTGCCGCCTCGTCTACTTCAGCGTCCAACAGTTCTAACGCTGCCTCGGACTCGCTAGCGATCACCTCATCCACCTGATCCTCAGCAGCCCCAACACCTAACATCTCCTCCATCAACAGCTCATCGCGATCACCCTCAAGGTCTGCTGCGATATCCTCGACACCTTCCAGGTCCGCCGTTACATCAATATCCGCCAGCCCCTCATCCAGCGCCAAATCCATCGCTGCCGGATCCGAATCCAATCCGCTCGTCTCCTCAACAACCGCCAGCTCTGGAGATTCTGCCTCGGGCGTCACTGGGAAAAGGTCATCATCGTCGCCATCATCCCCCGCTCCTGCGACGAATCCAACCGCCGCAGCGCCAGCAGCCATCGCTATCCCCGCACCAGCAATCGAACCCCCGTCATCCTCTTCCAACTCAACAGAGGCTTCCCCTGCCCCCTCAGGATCCTGCAAGCTCGACAAATCATCGTCAAGGTACTGGGCCGCGCTCTCATCCTCCTCGTCCTGCCACTCCAGCTCCTGCGACGCCTCACTCGCCGACAAATCCTCCGCCAAGCGCGGTCCCTCATCATCGCTCAAATTCACCAGCACGTCGGGCATCTGGAAAGTCTCTTCCCGCCGCTGACTCAGCATGTCCACGTTGACGTACTGAATTACCGTCGCATCCTCGTCCTCATCCTCATCGGTGCTATCAGCGCTGCCCTCCAAATCCAAGCCCACCAAAGGCATCTCAGCATCAGCCCCCTGATCCATTCCCAAGCCTTCTGCATCTGCCGCCGACGTTGCATCCGCCTCATCAAAGACATCGTCTAGGATTTCGCTCCCATCCTGATCTTCCGGAAGCCCGACATCTTCCAGATCCACAAAGTCAATGTCGCCGTCGCCAACAGATTCTTCCGAAGAATCAGTCGGAGCAGTGATCGCCGGAGGAGCAGACGACAGATCCATCAGATCCCAATCGCCCAGCGCGAAAGGATTGTTGCCATCCTCAGCGAACCCATCATCAAAATCATTGGTCGCGATCGCAGCCTCTGAGCCATTGGTGGGCAGAGAAACGGCGGAGCGTGAAAACATCTCCTCAGCGGCACTAGACTCCTCAACGTCCTCAGCCACCTCAACTGCAGGGAACTCCATTCCCGGATAAGGTACCCCTGACAACGCGGGATCCGTCTCGCTCAAATTCGCCGCCGATTGCTCAGACGACGACAGATCGGAAAGCCCAGCGGACCCACCCACCGAGTCACGACTCACCCCTGCGTAGGGTGTAACCGTCGCCGCGCCAACCCCACTCGCCGTGTTCAAACGCCCCAGCCAATGCTCCAGAATCGCTTCGCTTTGCTCTCCAAGGGTCTGAATTCGCGCCATAGACGATTGGAGTGTGGATTCGTAGCGTTGGGTATTGGTTTGTAGTCCAGAAAATACCGTTTGCAACGTGTCCTGTAGCTGTTCCAGCACGGCGTTCGATTGGTCTTGGTCGCCCCCGACATCACCAGGATTTACCGCCGTCCCTCCCCCTTGCCTATAGTCTGCCAAGGCTTTATTCACTTGCTCCGTAACCGCCGACTCCAGGCGATCGCGAAGGGGCTGCACCAGGTCATCTACAATCTGCGCCTGATTCGATTGCTGCTGCGCCAGGGACTGGTAGTACTGCCGCTGCTGCTCAAGCTGCGCAACCTCTGCGGACAGCGTTCTCTGCTGCTGTCGCAACTCATCCAAATCTTCCCTCAGAGGAGACAGCGTCTCTTCTCGCAGTCGTTGAATCTCAGACTCCACGGAATCAACAATTGGGGAGGCTCCACCGCCACCCGCTCCACCAGGTTGACTCACCACATCCGACAATGCCGCCTGGGCACGATTCAGCAAATCCTTTGTGCGACTCGTTGATTGATCCTGAACTCCATCACTTCCCGTTGCCCCTAAATCGGTAGTCAACAGCGACTTAATTTCATCGACAAGCGATTTTAGTTGAGAATCACGATCGAGCGTCACGACAAAGTCCTTAATGTGTTGGTTGCCACTACCCTAACGGCAAATTTTTAAATTGGGCAGTTTTGGGCAACAACCAGCAATAAAAAATCACTGGAAAGGCTTGATTGACGGGGCTAAGAGCGTTTTCGAGCAGGTGATCAAGGGGGCTACTCGGTTGCTTTGAAGGCTGGTTGCGTCCACCTCTGCTAAGTTCGCTATCAGCTCAGACGATTGGTATCAGCGTTTACGAACACTGATTGGCGCGGTTACATTAATCTTCATAACGTTGACTGTGTGTCCCAACAATCCACTGAAAGGCACACAAACGCTGAATCAATTATATTTAGTGTCCCAAAATGCTTCGCGATCGTTCTCGTGGAGTATTCTAAGGAGAGGTATCCCACGGCAGCATGGACGACCGAAATACATCTCGAAATTCTTCTGCGGATCTGGATCTATTGACCCAATCTGCGCCCTTCTTTCAGGACTTGCCTCCAGATGCAGTTGAAAAAGCAACGGCTCACGTAGTTGCGCGCAAGCATCCGGCGAACCAGGTAATTCTTCTAGAGAATGATTGGGGCGGCTCAGTCTATTTCATCCTGGAAGGGTGGGCAAAGATTCGAACTTACAATTTGGATGGGAAAGAAGTCACCCTAAACATTTTGGGTAAGGGTGAAATCTTCGGCGAGATGGCGGCTTTGGATGAGGTTCCGCGCTCAACGGACGTGATTACTTTGGCGCCTACGACCATTGGCAGTATTCCGTCACAAGATTTTCTTAAACTGATTGAGATGGAACCCCAGGCTGGGATTCATCTTGCACAGCTCATGGGGCGGCGGCTGCGTCAGGTCAACCGTAGGTTGCGACTGCGGGAGTCGGACAGCATGTCGCGGGTTGCAGATATTTTGTTGTTCTTGGCAGATGGTCAAGGGCGTACCAGCGAAAAGGGAATTGAGATTCCAAACCTGCCCCACCGAGAGCTCAGCAGCTTAAGTGGCTTGGCGCGGGAAACGGTGACGCGGGTGTTGACGAAGCTGGAGAAAAAGAATTTGATCTGTCGTGATACTGATTTTTTGCGGATTCCCAGCATTGATTCCCTTGAGCGTTTGATCTGCTAAACGCGCCTAAATACGATCACTTCGAGAGAGCTGAATCTTGCGTGTCACCGGAGCAAGTACTGGATTAGATGTCCGGTTGATGGTGTGCTGGGATGGGATGGGCTGATCTCTCCCTGTCAATTTTTATTGATTAAAAGCCTGCGTTTTTTCTGCTGTGTCAAGGTGAAATTAGAGGGGTCTTCTGCATCGGTAACGCCTGATACGCCTGGAAAGTACTGCGCATTTAGTAGGGCGATCGCGGTATTAAACCTTTGCGGTTAAATTAGATTCCTCGAATTTGAATTGAATCGTGCTTGAGTCGAACTCTGGAGGGTTGCGACGATGGAACTGCGAAAGATTTTGGTGGCGTTGGATTATGGTGAGGCGGCTCATCAGGTTTTGGATGCGGCGATAACGCTGGCGAGGGGGCAGTCGGAGACGGAGCTGGTTCTGTTGCACTGTGTGAACTATGCGGTGTTGGATGAGGTTTCTACTTTTGCGCTGGCTGAGGTGGGACCGTATCCGCGGGTGATGGGGGCTTCCTATGATTCTCAGGTGGAGCGAATGCAGCAAGAGCAGGAGGTCGCTGTGGAGGTGCTGTCGGAGTACTGCGACCAGTGCGATCGCGAGGGAGTATCAGCCACTAGCCGCAGCGTGACCGGGGACGTTGGATCTAGCATTTGCCAGGTGGCGGCGGATTTGGATGTGGATGCGATCGTTATGGGACGGCGCGGCCGCACTGGACTGGCGGAAGCAATGCTGGGCAGTGCGAGCAACCATGTGCTGCATCGGTCCCATCGCCCGGTTTTTGTCGTGCAGTAGAGTTGGACGCAATAGGCTAGGTCAAATGCAACGGGGCTTTTGAATGCGTTTAAAAGTCATTGAAGGTATATTGATGATGTGCCCTACGTAGAGCAAACCAAAATATTAATTAGTTTCTCGACGAAACCGCCACTATTGCTTCGACCTATTTCGGTATAGGTTAGCGCTTTCGCGATCTTGAATCCGCTTTCAGCCAGACAAGATTCTGCTTTTTTCTTGTCATATAACTGGAAGCCAAACTGAACGAAAGGCAATGATTTCATAAACGATTCGTCACCAAAACATAGACAGAGTTGACCGCCGGTTTTGAGCACTCTTTTGATTTCATGAAGGTGCGATCGCGGCTCTTCCCAAAAATAGATTGTGTGCACGGAAATCGCCTTGGTAAATTCTTTATCTGCGAAGGGAATTTCCGCTGATGTGCCTACACTAAACGTAGCTTTGCCTGCCTGAATTAGTGGTGCGTTTAGCTGTGATGCAGCGTCAACCATTTCTTGGGACCAATCCAGCCCAGCGTAGGTTACGTCTGACGCAGAACTAATAATAGATTCGGCAAATTTTCCGTTCCCTGGTCCAATTTCGAGGACGCGATCATTGGCATTGATTCCCATGGCGGCGATCGCGGCTAGATTAGTTTCACCATTCACTTTATTCAGCTTATCCGCCACTTTATAGGCCTCTAAACCGCTCGGCTTACGAAGTTGTGCTGCGACGTGCCTTGAATTCTGATCCATAGAAATGACTACTTTTTATACCATTTATCCAGGGTAAGTATTTAGGGTAAATCATGCACCCTAAAACCTCTTTAGTTGTTAGTAATTCTCGTCAGAAGATTGATATTTACTGTCTCCTAGGGGGCAAGCCTCTATGGCTACGGAGTTGAACTCTTGACCTAAGAAACAGAGAAATTGCCGTGGAATGTAAGAGCTACTAATTGTGCACAGACCTGGCTCGGCTTGAGAACTATTCTCAATAGTGGAATAATGGCTGGAACCAAATCCTTGCCTGCTCCTATCCACTGCTCATTATGGATCAAATACTAACCGGCACTGACGTTCAGGAAATTCTCGAGGAGTGTTGGGCCAACGGCGCAGCGAAGAAAGTTATCGAAAAGAGTGGGCAGTATTTTGAGCTTCCATCTCAGTTGGGCGATGGTTATTGGCACAAAATGGAGCTGCGTCCGGGGCTCAAGCTGTCGGTTCAAGATTTAGAGAAGGCTCAGATTCACCGCCATCGTATTGTGCAACACTCGCAGCAGATGCCGCTGATGCTGACTTATTACCTTTCGGGGGGCTGTCACGTTGATAACGATAGCTTTCAGATGCCTGAGGAGGAGCTAAGTGGTTACAGCTATCTGTACTGTTTGCCCAATACTGCTGAGCTGGAAGAGTATCATCCAGGCGATCGCATCAAGAAGATTCACATCAGCATCGATCCGCAGTTGATCCAGGGACTTTGCGATCGCATCTATGATTTACCTAACCCTTTGAAGCAAATTGTTGAGCGATCACATCGCGAAATTTTCTACTACGCCACGCCGATCATTCCGGCACAGCGGCAGATCCTACAACAGATTTTCCAGTGTCCTTACAAGGGGCTAACTCGTCACATTTACTTGGAAGCGAAGGTGCTGGAGCTATTGGCGTTGCACCTAGACCAAATCTTGACCTCCTCCGAAAACGCTGGTGCGGTGTCCTCTCAGGATTTGGAACAGATTTATCAGGCACGAGATATTTTGCAGCAGGATCTGGTGTGCCCGCCATCGCTGCCAGATTTGGCGCGCAAGGTCAATCTCAATGAGCGCAAGTTAAAAGAAGGATTCCGTCAGGCTTTTGATACGACGGTGTTTGGCTATCTGACCCAGCGACGTATGGAAAAAGCCTGCGGTTTATTGACGCGGCAGCATTCTTCTGTTGCGGGGGTGGCGGCGGCCGTGGGCTACGCTAGCGCGACGGCCTTCAGCAGCGCATTTCGGCGGCAAATAGGTCTGTCTCCCAAGAGATATCAGCTGTCTCGGCGTGGATAGCGATCGCCAAAGTCCGCCCAAAATGAGCGTTTGGGAGCATTTCCCGTTGGGAAAAAGTCCCATTCTCAGAGAAAAAAGTCCCATTCTCAGAGAAAAATTTTCATGATTTGCCGTAGTGTTTCTCCACAAGGTTGAGATTATCCACCGTCTAGCGTCGAGCGGCGACTGGGTGGTGAGGAGTGATGTGAACATGAAAGGATCGTTATCGCTGGCATTGTGCGCCATTGGCTTGGGCTGGCTTTTTCCTTCGCCGTCGACTGCCGCCGTACCGCCCACTGCGCCCGAGACCGTCGCTGGTCGTAGCTCAAGTTTTCAGATTGCTCAGGCGATCGCCGTAACGGACATTGAGGTAATGCCAACGGTCAACGGGCTGACGCTGAACTTGGTCTCTGACCAGCCGCTATCGGTGGGCAACACCAGAACGGTGGGTGACGCTCTGGTCATTGATGTGCCCGGCGCAACGTTGGCGCTGAGCGACCTTGATGCGGCGGAGCAGTTTTCTCCGGCGGACGGCATTGCTCTGGTGCAGGTCAGCAGTTCTCCCAGTGGCGTAGAAGTTCGCATTACTGGCACCGAGGGACCACCGACGGTGGATGTGATTTCAACAACCGGTGGAATTTCCCTCGCGGTGGAGCCTGGCGTTGCTGCCGCAGAGGCAGATACCGAAGCCATTAACCTGTTTGTGACGGCGACGCGGACGGAAGAAGATGTGCTGAATGTACCCCGTTCCATAACGATTATTAATCGCGAAGAAATTGATCAGCAGCGGCAGTTAACCAGTAATTTGGTGGACATCTTGGGCAAACTGGTGCCTGGTTTAGGACCGCCCACTTTGCAAAGTAGTGTACGGGCTCAATCTTTGCGGGGACGTGTGGCGTTGATTTTGATTGATGGCGTACCGCAAAATCCCAACAGTAACTTTTTTACCGAGTTAAACACTGTTGATATCGATCTTATTGATCGCATCGAGATTGTTCGGGGACCGAGTGCTATCTACGGTGATGGGGCAACGGGTGGAATTATCAATATCATCACGCGCTCGGCAACGGATCAGCCGGTTGAGTTTGATTTGGGCGCCAGTGTTTCCACCGGTCTGTCGCGCGTCACTGAGGATGGATTTTCCTACGGCTTAAAAGCTGGGGTGGCGGGTTCTGGCGATCGCCTGGACGGACGACTCCTGTTGTCTTACGACATCACCAATTCCTTCTTCGATGCGGATGGCGATCGCATTCCTCCCAACGGCGTTGCCGACACGGATCGCTTCGGACTATTGGGAAAAGTGGGCTACAACTTTACCGATGAACAACGTTTAGAGCTTACCTACAACTACTACAGCGAAGACTTAGACAACACAGAATTCGTTACGGATCGCGCCGTTCTTGATGAGGAAGACCCAGAAAAAGCTCGCTCTATTCGAGTGGGCGAGGTGGATTATGAGGAAGATCCACAGCAAATTAACCACGTTGTTAATTTGACCTATCGCCACGAGAACTTGCTGAGTTCGCAATTTGATGCTCAGCTTTATTTTCGCGATACTGAGCTGCGACAGCGGTTCGCTGACCTGCGCGGCAACACTTTCGGCTTTCCTGAACTGTGGCAAACGTCGCTAGATTCAACGGAGTGGGGAGCGCGGCTACAGTTCGACACGAATATTAGTGATCGCTTCAGCGTAGTTTGGGGCGCTGACTATGGGCGTGAGGAAAATTCTCGACCGGTGCTCATTTCTGACGTCGCCACCTTTGAAGAAAGCAATGCCTTAAGAATCGTGGATCGACGAGGACAAACCCCTGACTTTGACATCACCACGCTAGGGCTATTTGCTCAGGCAACCTGGGAGATCAATGACCAACTTCAACTTAGCGGTGGTTTGCGCTACGACAACTTTGATGTGTCCGTTGAGGATACGATCTTAGCGTTTGACCGGTTCAATAACCCGCTTCGAGAAGGGGGGGACATTGACGCTGATGATGTGTCTTTCAACGTAGGTGTTATTTACAGCCCCGCGCCACAAGTCAGCCTGTTCGCCAATTTTGCCCAGGGGTTTTCCATTCCTGAAATCGGCATTAATGCTGCGTTCAATGTGCCCAGAGAAGCGGATCTAAGTGATGATTTTAGTCTTGAGCCTCAACAGGTGGACAGCTTTGAAATAGGAGCTCGCGTTGAATTTGGTCGCATTCAGGCTAGCCTGTCTGGGTTTTACAACGAGTCTGAGCTGGGCAACAGCTTGATTGTTAACGACGACGGGTTTGCAGAGTTTGGTCGAGCGCCTCAGCGAAACTACGGTTTTGAAGCGACCCTGGACTGGCAACCTAGCGACGTGTGGCGACTCGGGGGCTACGTAAGCTGGAACGAAGGAGAGTTTGAAAATGAGGACGGGGATTTTGTGGCGTTAAGCACCCTAGAGGTGCAGCCTATTAAAGTGGGCTTTTATATTGAAAACGACACCACTTCCACCTGGACTAACCGGCTACAGCTTCTGGCAGTGGGAAATCGCGATCGCGCCTTTGATGACGAGGTAGATGCGTTTGAAGCGGAGGGCTACATCACCTTTGACCTGATTAGCTCCCTGAAACTGGGACCCGGTCGCCTAAGGCTGGGGGTTGAAAATCTTCTGAATAATCAATACATCCCCATAAGTTCTCAGGAGCGATTTGGAGGAACTGCAGAGCGTCGCTTTGCTGCCCCCGGCATTCGACTAACTGTTGGTTACTCGGCAACGTTCTAGAATTCTAAACACCCTCTTATGTTGCAAAGGAGTCATACCGCCCTATTCGCAGGAATGATTGGAGCAGTGGGAGCTTGCTTAGTGTCAGGTTGTACGCCTGATCCTCAAGCAACGTCTCCCCTCTCCCCTCCTTCTGTCGAAACCAATTCAAAGGCACCCCCACGCACGGTCACCCACGCCATGGGAACCACTGAGGTGCCGGCTACGCCCAAACGGGTGGTGGTGCTGGATACGGCTCCTTTGGATGGGGCGATCGCCCTAGGCATTACGCCCGTGGGCACCATTCGCTACGGTGATCCGCCTGCCTACTTGGGGGACAAGATTGCCGACATCAAAGTGATTGGGCAAGGTAATCAGCCCAACTTAGAAGCTATTTTGCAGCTTCAACCGGACCTGATTCTGGGGTCTAAAATTGGCGTCTCTCGCGACTTTTACGAAAAGCTGTCGCAGATTGCGCCGACGGTGTTGACTGTCGGTAGCGGTCGTGACGGCGAGTGGCGGGATAATTTGCGGTTATATGCGGAGGCGTTGGGGCAGGCGAAGGCAGCGGAAGAACTGTTGCAGACCTATCGGCGGCGGGTTCGCCAATTTAGCGACGCTCTGGCTCCGTCTAAAGCCACACGACTTTCGGTGCTGTTCACCTACAGCAACCAGATTGGTGCCTATACGACCCAGAGTTTTGCTGGTTCGGTGCTGCGAGATTTGGGGATGGCACGCACGGAGGAGCAGGAGGCGACCCATCGGTACGCGCTGCTGCTATCTGCCGAAGCCCTGGAGGCGCTGGACGGAGACCATATTTTTCTGATTCACTCTGCGGGCGCGAAGGGCAGCCTGCCCAAAGCCGATTTTGTCCGTCACCCGATTTGGTCCCAGCTCACGGCAGTTCAACAGAATCGGATTTGCGAAGTGTCGGGGCAGGTTTGGGCTGCAGGACGTAGCATCCTGGCAGCCCAGCAAATTTTGGCTGACGTCGAAAGATGTTTGCAGGATTAGGTCCTTAAGCGCGTTGCCCTTGAGATATGGCAAGCAGGCGCTATTTGAGCCGATCGCGAACTCGAGCCACGGTGGTCAGTCCAGACTCATTGCCTTGCTCTTGGTATAGTCGCGTCGCCGTGTCCAGATCCTGGCGTGCCGACTGCTGTAGCCGCGCTCTTTGCTCTTGGGGCATGCGGGTTTGCTGCTGGGACCAGTAGGCCATGGCGCGGTTGACATAGGAGTCGGCAAAGTCAGCGTCTAGGCTGAGCGCCTGGTTAAAGTTGGCGATCGCTGCGCTGAAATTACCAGACGCTTGGTAGGACAGCCCGCGCAAATGGTGAGCGGAAGGGAGCGTTGCGTCTAGGACGATCGCCTGGCTGTAGTCTTCGATGGCGTTGCTATACAAACCGGAGCGATGGTAGGAAATGCCGCGATTGATATAGGCGCTGGCGTAGTCGGGGTCGAGGCGGATGGCAACGTTGTAATCGACCCGGGCGCGATTGAAATTACCTTCGGAAACGTAGCTGAGACCACGCAGGTTGTGAGCTTCGGCGGATTCCTTATCTAGGGCGATCGCCTGGTTATAGTCTCGCTGGGCGGCTTTGTAGTTTTTCAGGGCGTGGTAAATGGCTCCCCGTCGAACGTAGGCGCGGGCGTAGTTTGGTTGCAGGCGAATCACCTGAGTAAAGTCGGCGATCGCCCCGAGATTATCCTTTTGGTCAAAGCGCACCAGCCCGCGATTAAAGAAGGCTTCCGGCAAATCATCGTTAATTTCAATCGCCGCATTGCTATCGGCAAGGGCTTTGTCCAAATTGCCGAGGCGATGGTGGACAGCGGAGCGGTTGACGTAGGCGTTGGCGTGGTTCGCCTTAAGCTGGAGCGCCTGACCATAGTCGGCGATCGCGGCATCCCAGTTTTCCTGACTGCGATGGACGTTGCCACGGTTGTAATAAATGTCGGCGTCGTAGGGATTGAGTTCCAGGGCGCGGTCATAGTCGGCGATCGCCCCATTCCAGTTTTCCAGCGCCCGGCGGGTCACCCCGCGATTGATATAGGCATTGGTAAATTCCGGGTCTGAATCGATGGCGCGATCATAATCAGCCTGGGCTGTTTCAACGGCTCGCAGTTGCAAATAGGCATTGCCACGGTTGTAGTAGATCAGCGCGTCGGTGATTTCGGAGCCATCGGCGCGGGTGGCAACGGATTCCGCCTCCAGACGCTCCAGGGCAGAGTCAAAATCCTCAACCGCACCGGAGAAATCGCTATTTTGTAAACGCTCTAGACCTCGCTCGAAGAAGTACTGCGCCTCGCCCTGGGCCGCTTTTTGCGACTTTGCCAAGGTATGGGCGGGGGAGATAGTTAGCGGTTTTGACGCGGCTTTGGGGCGATCGCCAACAAAATCAAAATCACCGTGGCTTAGCTCAACAAATTCTGGCGTGGGAGTAATATCCACTGTCGCAATTTGCGAAACCTGTGGGGCATTGGATTGTAGGGACGGACGGGCGATCGCCGGCAGACTAGCGCTTAACATCAAAGCAGCTAACGGCGCGACTGTGACACCTAACCGTCCAAACGCAAAGCCACCTTTCGTCAGTTTCGCTGCGTGCCGCATACCGCCAGAGCCAATCTGTCCCATGTATTGCAACCCTTTTGATCCAAAATTGTTATCAATTCGTTTCAATGTGCGCTCTCATTAATCCGTTACAGAGTTCCTTCACGGTCTAGCCAGTAGAACCGGCATCTGAGCGGATTGGGGCGCACTTCAGCTTAACGTTTGGGTCAGTGGCGATCACCGAAAGGTAACGGTCTTCGATGGAACTTGACATATTATTTCGCAGTTGCGCTCGAGTGAATGCATTTTGCGGCTCGCCTCGATTTATCACGCTGCCCAAGGCTGAACTAATCCAGCGGTGTTTGCGATCGCTGGTTAATTCCATCAATCTGGCGATCGCCCCGCCCGCCGTTCCCGACCTAACCATCCGCCTAACCATCCTCGACGACGCTTCTGACCCCGCCTGCCTCGCCGAGCTGCAAACCATCCTCCGCCAAACCCCAATCACTAGCCAAATCCTACCCATCACCGGACGCGGCAACCGGGACTCCCTCCATTCCAACTACATCTACGGTCGCGATCGCTGCCCCAACCTGATCTACTTCGTCGAGGACGATTACCTTCACGCTCCTGAGGCATTGCGATCGCTCCTGGGCAGCTACCAACTGCTGCAACAACAGGTCAACGGTCCAGTGATCTTGCACCCCTGCGACTATCCCGATCGCTACCGCCAGCCCTACCCGTCCACCATTTTGCTCGGCAGCGATCGCCACTGGCGCACCATCCTGCATACCACCGGCACATTCCTACTGCACCGCCAAACCCTGGTGGACTATTGGGAAAACTACTGGGCTTTTGGCGATCGCTGCGCCGTCCCCGGCCCCGCCGAAGAAGGCACCATCAACCTAATTTACAAACAGGTGCCGTGCTTTTCACCCATGCCATCAATCGCAATCCATTTCCAAGACAAAACCACCCTGCCGCCATTTATTAACTGGCAGAACTGGTGGAATCCAACGCGAACTGTGAACGCTGAAAAGCCATCCACCTATCAATTCTGAATCCTATTTCAAGAGGGCAATGGCGCCAGAACGTGCATCGGAACGTAACACAGGGAAATCGAACTTAAAAGATTGAGATAGAATGCGTTCCAGGATGGGCAAACGGGAGCGAGCGCTGTGACTGGTAATAATTGGCCTTCAGATACGTCGCCAGGATTTGTGCCCTCGGACTCAGACCCCGCTGCCTCCTCTCGTCGAAGATCGCGATCGCCCCAGTCTGACCCGCCTTCATCCCCGGTTCCACCGTTTCAAGCCCAGCCCCAGTCCCAGATTGGCCTACCGCAAAATCTTCCGCCCCTAGGCCCTCCCGCCAATGCCCCAAATCCACAGCGGCGATCGCTCCCGGTACGGCGTAAGCTCACCCTGCTTCAGCGGCTAGTTTTAGGGCTAGAAGCCGTTGTCGTAGGAATCGCCTCAAAATTACCGGATAATTCCAGCCGCTCCAGGCGAAATTCCGCTCAAAATCCTTCAAACCGTCGTCGCCCCCACCGTAAGCGAGTGCGAAACTCAAGCCGTAGGAACAATCGACAGCGATCAGGGCCCCCGCCGGACCCCCGCCAACAGCCGTTTGGTCGATTTCCCGTGCCTCACCCAGGTTCAGATCCCGCCAATAATCCATCCAGCTACGCACCGTTCCCCGATCCCTTTGCGTCGCCCGCCACAGATTCAATGGATCCAGCCGCCCAATCGGCGGACCAACGGCGATCACGATCGCGCAGCCGAGAATCGGAAACCACGCCCCTGTGGCTACAGGCGTTGCGCACTGGCATTGTTGGCATTGGCTTAGGGGCAATTGCTGGCACGGTGATGCTGGCGATCGACCCTGCGCAGCAAACCGCCACCTCCAGCTCAACCGATTTGTCGCTTACACCTGACGCGATCGCCCCACCCACCCAGCTAGCTAACCAGTCCGCCAACACCGCCGCCACAAATATCTCCAATCTCGGCGAAATCCCCGTCGCCAACCCTTTCACCAAGCAAAATCCAGCCCTGCAACGGAAGGTGAAAGCGGTGGTGGATAAGTACAAAGGACTGAGCGCCCGTTTGGCGATCGTTGACCTGGACACGGGGGACTACGCTGTTTGGAATGACACCGTTTCTTCGCGGGCGGCGAGCACCATCAAAGTGCCGGTTCTGGTGGCATTTTTCCAGGAAGTTGACGCGGGGCGAACGACATTAGATCAGCCCATCACTCTGGAAAAGCGGTTGCTAACTGGGGAAGCCGGCGTGTTGCAGTACCAAAAGCCGGGCACGAAAATTACGGCGCTGGAAGTGCTGAATAAGATGATCGTCATCAGCGACAACGCGGCAACAAATTTGGCGATTAACCACTTGGGCGGGGCTGCTGCGCTGAATGATCGCTTCCGCCAGTGGGGACTCCAGGAGACCACTGTCCGTACCTGGCTGCCGGATATTGGCGGCACCAACACGGTCACGGCGCGGGATATGGCGCTACTGTTTTATCGGCTCCATCGCGGTGAGCTGGTTAGTTTGCGATCGCGCGATCGCCTCCTCGCTATTTTGCGCAACACCCGCAACCGTAGCCTTCTGAACAAGGGCATCGGCAAGGGCGGCATTATTGCACACAAAACCGGTACGCTGGCGAGCACCTTGGCAGACGTCGGGCTGGTGGATGCCCCCAATGGTCGTCGTTACGCGATCGCCGTTATTGTCCATCGCCCCCGCAACGACGCCCGCGCAGGCCAGCTCATCCGCGAATTGTCAAAGACCGCGTATCAACATTTTTCAAACCTAAAACCCCTGGCACGCTAATCTGGAGTGTAAACAAAAATTACATTTCAAATTCCGCGCCGCGACCCCTGTGCCAGCTTCTCCCTTCGACAACGAGATTGTGTTGTTCGACGCCGTTTCGGCAGCCCCCAACGCAATCCCCACCATCTTCGCCTTCCCCAACGCCTACACCATCGGCATTACCAGCCTGGGCTATCAAGTGGTGTGGGCAACGCTTGCTGGGCGATCGGATTTGGATGTGGCGCGGCTATTTATGGATGCCCAGGAGCCGCTTCCCTCATCGTCGGAACTGTTGGGCTTTTCCCTGTCCTGGGAGCTGGACTATGCCAATGTGCTGACCTTGCTGGAGCGGTTGGGGATTCCGAGGAAGAGTCGCGATCGCACCGACAAAGATCCCATCATCTTCGGCGGCGGCCCTGTGCTGACGGGGAATCCCGAGCCGTTTGCCGATTTTTTTGACGTAATTTTGCTAGGCGACGGCGAAGTGTTGCTGGATGCCTTTGTGGATGGATATCAAGGCGTGCGCGGGGGCGATCGCCAAACCCAGCTAGAAAAACTGGCGCAAATCCCCGGACTTTACGTGCCCCAGCTTTACACCGTTGAATACACCGCCCCCGACGGACCCATCGCCCGCATCACGCCCACCAGCGCCGCCGTCCCCGAAACCGTCACCAAACAAACCCACCGCAGCAACACCCTGTCTGCCTCCACCGTCGTCACCCCCCAAGCCGCCTGGGAAAATATTTTTATGGTGGAAACGGTGCGAAGCTGCCCAGAAATGTGTCGCTTCTGCCTCGCCAGCTATCTAACGCTGCCGTTCCGCACTGCTGACCTGGAGGAATCCTTAATCCCCGCCATCGATCGCGGATTCGCCGTCACCAATCGCATCGGACTTCTGGGCGCATCGGTCACTCAACACCCCGAGTTCGACATTCTAATTGATCGCCTCGCCAGCCCCACCTACGACGGCATGCGTCTCAGCGTCTCCTCCGTCCGCGCCAATACCATTACCGAAAAATTTGCCCGCGTCCTCAGCCAGCGCGACTCTCGGTCTGTAACGATCGCCGTGGAAAGTGGCTCCCAACGCATCCGCAATATCGTCAATAAAAAGCTAGAAACGGACGAAATTATCAGCGCTGCTCAACAAGCCAAAGCTGGCGGGTTAAAGGCTATGAAACTGTACGGTATGGCGGGGCTACCGGAAGAAACCGACGATGATCTGCAAGAAACCGTAGACCTAATGTTGCGTCTAAAAAAATCTGCGCCCGGTCTCAAACTCACGCTAGGGTGCAGCACCTTCGTCCCCAAATCCCACACTCCATTCCAATGGTTTGGAGTCAATCCCGAAGCCCAAAAGCGTCTGAAATTCCTACAGAAAAAGCTGCGGTCAAAAGGGATTGATTTTCGACCTGAGAGCTATAAATGGTCGATTGTGCAGGCGTTGATTTCTCGGGGCGATCGCCGCCTAACCCCCTTACTAGAAAAGGTTCGTGAATACGGTATGGGCAACACCGACAACCCAGACCATATTTCCACCGGCACCTACCGCCGCGCTTTCAAGGACTTGAAAGGTACCCTACCCACCCTGGATTACTACGTCCACCGCAACTGGGAACTCGATGAAGTTCTACCGTGGCAGCACCTTCAAGGACCGGTAACCTTGCCCGCTTTGCAGAAACATCGAGAAGTGGCGATCGCCCAGGCGTAGGAACCGGTTTTGTGTTGACGATCGCTAGAATTAAACTCTGAGCGTATTGCAGCGTAGCCACTGGATTCAGGGTTTCTAAACCGTAGATGAAAGAGGATGGACCAAGAGAGAAAAAGTGGAGTCTCCTTTAC
>JBCCTE010000004.1:0-18872 GCA_039198915.1 Cyanobacteria bacterium P01_D01_bin.73
ACGAAAATCACCCCGTCGGCTCCAATGCCAAAATGGCGATCGCACCATTGGGCAGCAGTTTCAGGGCTTAGGATTAGGTCCGGCTGCTGGCGATTATCCACCAAGATAAAGTCGTTGCCCAAGCCGTGATATTTGGCAAACTGGATACCGTTGCCGTTTGCGTCTCCCATTAACCTGACCTTCCTACCTCTTAGGACACTATTTAAAACACTAAACACTATGGCTGAATTTCAAATGGGGTCGCCCACCTCCCGCCAAATTCAAAATGCAATCCGTGAAAAGAAAGAAGTAGAGATAAAGCTCCTTACCGACGACCTAATTGTGGGCAAGGTGACCTGGCAGGATCAGGATTGCATTTGCATTATTGACCAATACGATCAGCCTACTATCGTATGGCGGCACGCGATCGCGTTCATCAAACCCCAACCCTATTGACTTCCGCCTTTCTCATCGCCACGGTATTATCCATCACCTCCCCTCCCTATGCGTCTACTCAAAGGGGAGACTTGCTGGAAGCTCCACCGTTTCCACTCGTCGCCCAGTCATCTACTCCAACAGCTATTGAAAGCAATAATTCGGCAGCAACTGTCCAGTTAAAAAGCTTAGAAACCACGGTTGATTTACTGACCAAGCTGCTTTACGCGTTGGCAGTACTGGTCGCAGCGCTGCCCGTTGGCATGGTGGTGGTCATGAAACTAGGTCGCGATCGCTGGGTGCAACAAACCACGGCGGCGGTGGTGGATTCGCTGGAGCAGGAGTTGCGCGATCGCCTCAGCTCTGAGGTAGACAGCTACCGCAAGGAAGCCACCCAACAGTTCCGCCAGCAGCAGCAAACCATCAGCCAGGGGCTCTACAGCGAGGTGCGCCAGGAGCTGGAACGGCTGAAGGATGCGGTGACGGTCCAGGCGATGCAGGGGCAATCCAACGATAGCGATCCCCAGCTGTGGTACGCCCGAGGCAATGCGCTAGATGAGCTGGGGCGCTATGACGAGGCGATCGCCGCCTACGATCGAGCCTTGGAAGCCGACCCGAAATTTTATGCGGCGTGGGTCAACCGGGGCTATTGCCTGGACCGATTGGGAAGATATCGAGCGGCGATCGCCTCCTTTGATCAGGCACTGCGCATCAAACCGGACTACGACGGACTTTGGTACAACCGGGGCACAGTGCTCGGCAAAATCCAGCGCTACGGTGCCGCCGTTGAGTCTTTCAATCGCGCCCTTAAACTCAAGCCCAACTTCCCCGCTGCCTGGAACAATCGCGGCACGGCCCTAACCAAGCTGAATCACTACGACGAGGCGATCGCATCCTTTGACCGCGCCATTAGCCTGGCAGAAAACACACCGGGACCGTGGTATGGAAAAGCCTGCTGTTTTGCGGCTCAGGATCAGGTGGAATTGGCGATCGAACATCTCCACCGCGCTATCCAAATCGACCCGGCAACCTATCGAGAACTGGCAAGAACTGACCCCGAGTTTAATGGGGTGCGATCGCACGATTTATTTTCATGGTTGCTCAGTGAAGACGAGGGTTAGCAGTGACTGAAATTCAATTCACAGTGCTGCCTTGCTGGTTAGGAAAAGCGCTGATTGCTGCTACGTCAAAGGGCATTTGTGCGATCGCCCTAGATGGTTCTGCCGAGGTATTAACTGCCAACTTAAAAACAAATTTTCCTGACGCTTCTCTAATTCCAGGTGACGGTGAACTCGAGCGATCTATTCAGCCAATCATTGAGTTTATAGAACATCCCCAACCTCAGGTTCCGTTTCCCTTGGATATGCAAGGAACAGATTTTCAAAAAACAGTTTGGCGGGCTCTACTGGCGATCTCCCCAGGAGAAACCATTACCTACACAGAACTTGCCCAACGAATGGGTAAGCCTAATTCGGTGCGGGCAGTGGCAAACGCCTGTGGGAAAAATCGAATTGCGATCGCCATTCCTTGCCATCGAGTAGTTGGAAGTGACGGCAGTTTGCGAGGCTATCGATGGGGGGAGAGCCGTAAGCAATTACTGCTGGAAAAGGAACAGCAGAACAGCCAAAATCCTCATCAGCTCAATTTGCTAGATCTATCCGCTCAATAATGTCCAAATTTAGCGAGAAAGGTTGATTGAAACACTCAAAAAGTACGTCGAAATCGCAATTAGCGTCGCCGCTTTCCACAGACTTAATTTGTGTTTCTGCCAAGCCAGACTCCGCAAAAAGATAATCATTAGCGGAACAAGAATTCCCAACTCAATGAGTAGGTTGTTGTAGAAATAATAGTTTTGCCAGTGGGGCTTCCCTGCACTGGGCAGCAAACCAACGGGAGCCTTAATCAGCGCAGAGTTCAACGGCCAAAATAATGGCAGAGCTATCACCCCCACAAACCAGTCCATCACCGGATGGGATAGCCCCGAGAGTATTGCTTGCCAAGCGCAGATATAGAATTTCTGTCCCCTGAAACCAGTAAAAAATAACCCTGCAACGGTGATGCTGGGCAATAGCAAACTGCTGGCGATCGCGTGGGTAATTCTTGCCCCTTCATTCTGTGCCATTGTCAAAGCAGGCACAGCGTAATCAATGTCCGGTGCCCAGGCGATGATAATTAGCCAGCCGAGCCATATTAGCGATCGCCAACGACTCAAAAAAGGACGGCGGTTTGGGGCGATCGCCTCAGAAATTGTGACCGCTGCCAAGCCATGACCAATAAAAGAAGACATTTATTTACGGGCATTTATTAACAAGATCTTGCAACAGTAAAACCATAGCGTCTAGTGGATAAGACTAATAAAATTATGCGTAAAACTAAACTTTTCAAACAAGCATGGTTGCTGGCGACGTTCACTACTTTTTTTGTTATTTTGGGCAGTATTATTTTCATTAATCAGCCAATTGCCGCGGCTAAAGAACCTGATTTACCAAAACAATATGTAGGCGTTTGGGAGGGGGTCGGCACTCAAGGCAACGGAGTCGGATGGTCGATTCTTATTGCCCTTACACCTGGTCCTAAAGATTCCATTGTTGGAACGATCGCCTATCCCTCAATACCTTGCAATGGAAAACTCCTATTCCAAGAAAAAGAGCGCGACGAAATCAAACTTTCAGAAGACTTAACCCACACAGGAGTATGTGCCGTTGGGGGACCTATTTCACTGTCTCCCACCACCGATAACAAGCTGACCTATCAATGGTTTCATCCCGACGGCAGAGCAGATGGAGAAGGTTTGCTTGATCGGATTAGTTCTGATTAGTTCTGATTAGTTCTGTAGAGGCGATCGCCCAACTGCCAGCCAAGCCCTTCCATCATCTCAGCTAGCGGAAGCTAATTTCACCGAGGCTAGAATAAAGCCGTTCCTGTGGTGGGTGTAGCCGATGAAACTGTGGAAATCCTTAGCCTTAACGGCAATGATGGCGCAACTTTCTACGGGGGCGATCGCCGCAAGTCCCGCTCCATCACCCGCCTCACCGCCCGCGCCACCGGAACCTCAGGAACAATATCGCGCCCAGCCCATCCTGCCCCTGCCCGGCGGACTGGACGACGTGCTGACTTTTAATAGCAACAGCCCCGAACTGGTCCTATCGCCGGGAATTTTGCTGTCCGCCTTCCCGCCCGACGGGATGGCATCCCCCGCCGCCCACTTGGACGTGCCCCTGGGCGATCGCTTCGACCTCTTCGCCCACCACATCGCCAAAGCCACCCTGCCCGAGGACGACCCAGAACGTCTGCGCACCCTGTACCTCGGCATCATCGTCAAAAACCCCGGCACCACCCCCGTCACGGTCCACACCCTCCAGGGCGCTAGCTATCTCAGCCAACCCGACGCGCCGTTTATTCCATTGCCAGCGATCGCCCCCAACCCCGACAGCACCGTTTACTCAGGACCGGGTAGTCGGGCGATGGACGTAGTGCTGCGGGGCAAACGGCAGGAGAATTTGCCTGCAAGCGTAGAAATTCCCCCCGGCGAATTTCGAATGCTGCTAAATTTGCCCATTCCCATCGCCACCCTCGACCCGCCAATTAATGGGCGATCAACCTTCCTACGACTGCGCAGCACCGGACCAGTTTACGTCGCCAGCCTCGCGGAATTTGCCACCGTAGATTCCAACGGCAACGAACAGGCGCCCACCCTAAACCAGTGGCGAAACTTACTGCTAAACGGCGAGCTGTCGGCTCCTCGCGATCGCGCCCCCACCCCGCCTGACAAACCCGGCGGCATTATCTACGGTCGCGTTGGCGGCATTGCCCGCGGTTCCCAATGGCGCGGCACTATCACCGACACACTGGGGGGCGATCGCCTCACCCTCCCAGCACCGGGGAACTACATCTCCTATGGGCTCAGCCTCCTGCGAGGGGGACGGATGGGCACCGGGCAAAACCAAACCGCCGAAATGATCGCCCGCTATCCCGACACCGCCTACGAAGCCCACGGCAACTACGCCATCCAGTACGCCCTGAAACTGCCGTTGCATAATCCCAGCGATCGCGAGCGCACCGTGCAGCTGCGTCTAGAAACCCCTATCAAATTCGACGACTTCAACGGCGGCGTCATCACCGGGCTACGCTTTTTCAGCCCCCTGCCCAACCGCACATTCTTCCGGGGCACCGTCCGAGTTCGCTACAGCGATCGCAACGGCCACCCCAAAACCCGCTACACCCACCTGGTACAAAAACGCGGCCAAGCCGACGGACGCCTCGCCACCTTCGTAATGCCCCCCAACAGCCAACAGCTCGCCTCAGTCGATTTCCTCTATCCCCCCGACGCCTCCCCACCCCAAGTGCTAACGCTATTCGCCGAAGACTAGAGCTTCAAACAAAGCCATTTACGCATTTACGGATAGGCACCTACAGACAGGCACTTCACAGCCCTATAAACTAATGTGACTATCCCAAGTCCCATCCCCATTCCTGTGAGCCAGCCAGCCCCCGACCTTCTCGCGTCGATCCAATCCCTAATCGACGCTTTTCAAACTCCCGCCGCCGGTAAATGTAACGGCTGGTCCCTGGGCGATCGCGACCCCAAGGTTATCGGCAAAATCATGCCCTTTTGGCAATGGTTTTACGACAATTATTTCCACGCCACCAGCGACGGATGGGAAAACATCCCCGACGGCACCAACCTGATGGTGGGATCCCACAACGGCGGGCTGGCGGCACCGGACATGATGCTGAGCATGTACGACTGGTTTCGCCGCTACGGCACCGAGCGCCCGGTCTACGGACTGATGCACCCCTACATGTGGAAGTTTTATCCGCCGGTAGCCAAGGTCGCGACCCAAGCTGGAGCCATCCAAGCTCACCCAAAAATGGGCACGGCAGCATTGCAAAGCGGCGCTAACGTACTGGTCTATCCCGGCGGCGGGCAGGATGTGTATCGCCCCTACAGTCAGCGCGATCGCATCGAATTTGTCGGGCGCACCGGCTTTATCAAACTCGCCCTACGCAACGAAGTCCCCATCGTCCCGGTAATTTCCTGGGGAGCCCACGAGTGCCTAATTGTGCTGGCTGAAATCTACGAGCCCGTGAAAAAGCTGCTGAAGCAAAACAACTTGCCGTGGATTTTGGGCATTGACCCCATTGTGCTGCCAATTTACCTAGGACTGCCCTGGGGCATCGCGTTCGGTCCGCTGCCCAACTTCCCACTGCCCACCCAGATTCACGTACGCATCTGCCCGCCCATTTACTTCGATCGCCAAGGCAGAGACGCCTCCAAGGATCGCGAATACGTCGCTGAATGCTACGAACGGGTGCGCAGCGAAATGCAGCGATCGCTGGACCAACTCATCAAAGAAAAAAGCTAGCCGAATCTACGGCGCCAGCACCAGAAAATCACTACTATCCAACTCTGACAGCGTTGTACTCAACACCGTTGCCAGCTGCGTGTTACCCGTATTGATACTGACCCCCGTCGAAGTATTGGCTAACTGAAGCGCCCCGAAGGTCAGCCCGCCCACCAGCAGGAATTTATCAGTACCGTCCTCGTAGTCGACAATGACATCAACCCCGCCGTTATTGGCGATCGCATACTGATCCACATCAACGCCGCCAATCAGCGTGTCATTGCCCAAATCGCCAAACAGGATATCGCCGCCGATCCCCCCCGCTAGCACATCGTTATCCTTGCCGCCGAATAAAATATCATTGCCCTCGCCGCCGCCCAGGGTATCGTTCCCCTGATTGCCGTTCAGCACATCCGCCCCAGACCGCCCAATCACCAAATCCTGGCCCGGTCCAGCAAACAGAAAATCATTCCCAAAATCCCCAGTCAGAGAATCGTTACCAACTCCCCCCAGAATCGTGTCATTCCCCATTCCCCCATACAGATAATCATCACCGCCAAAACCAAACAACAGATCATTCCCCTGACCCGCCGTAATTAAATCATTGACCTCCCGCCCCTCCAGCCGACTCGACAGGGGACCGTCAGCAATTTGATTCGCCACCGTTCCCGGAGCCGGCGCGCCCAACTCCGTAACCAGCGCAATAACCGCGTTGGTATCAATGGCGCCGGTCCCCGATGGAACCACTGTGCCGGCGATCGGGAAATTGTAAAACACCGTATCCGGGTCATTGGACTGGACCACAAAATTGCCGCCAATATCCCCCACCGTGATCCTAAACACCGAAACTTGCACGGTGCGCCGCTCCCCCTGGGGAATGATAAAAGGTATTTCTCGGAGCTGCGCGGCTAAGCTAGGCTCCAGCGAAAAACCTGGCGGCAACGAGATACTGGAAATGACCAGCGGGCTAGTGCCTGAATTGAGGAAAGTGAAGTTCAGGCTCTGGGTATTGCCGGAAACAATGGTCGGAAAGAAGACTGTATTGGGCGTGCCGTCGGGGATAAGGTTGCCGCCGGACAGGGCAATCAGAAGATTGGGTTCAGTCATGGGGTGTGGTTCGAAGGGTACAGCGGCTCTGGTTGCAAAGCTTTGGTGATAAGGCTCTAGTTCTAGGACTCTAGTTCTAAGACTCTGATCCAGAGTTATGGTTCAAAGATTTTTCCAATCCCTCTCAAAACTCGAACAACTCTATCTCGAAGGACTTTCAGCCTATTGTCGAGCCAACGTGAACTGTTGCTTTCTTCTTCTTTTAACCGCTTTAACTGATGTTCCGTCGAATTTAGCCCATACTGCAATGTCGCGTCACATCGACGTGGGAGTTTCCGGCGCTCGCGCCCTTCCAACAGCACACTTTACCTGCACCCTATCCCCACCAACAACAAAGAGAGGCTAAACCCAGCAGGTCAGCCTCCATTAAACATTTCATTTTTTACTAAGCTAAACGCCCATTAACTCCGGGCAGCAGCGATCTCAAAGACCACTCCTTAATGTGCAGGAGTCATCAAATCTGGGTTTATCCAAAACCTACGAGCTAGCGGTCTGAGCAGACAGAAGCTCCTTAAGCTTAGAAAGCTCACCAGCCCAACGGGGGTCCGGCTGAGCAGAAGCCGTTGCATCGCCCAAGGTAACCGGACCACGACGCTTCTTACCGCCAGAACGACGAGCGTTCTTGCTGCTCTTTGCTGCATTGCCTTCACTCTCTTCAGAGCGAGGGGATGCCTTTTCGACCTTCAACTTGCTTTCGTTAAAGTCAAAACCATTGAATTTGGCAATGATCAACTCGGCTTGGGCATCGTCAGGGACAGTGACAAAGGCAAATCCGCGGCACTTACCAGTTTTATGATCGGTGATTAGCTTGGTTGAGGTTAGCTCGCCGGCTTCCTTCAACAACGTTTCTAGTTCGGTGCGCTCCACCTCTTTGGGCAGATTGCCAACGTATAGACGGACGGACATGTGATGTACTCCCCTTTGAGGACTTAGACGACTGTGAAATTTGTTTTAGGGTCAGCATTCAAAACGCCCAACATCACCACGCCATGACGCTACCCATTTGGGCAAACCGTGACAAGGGTTGAACAATCCGAATGTAAATTTAATACCTGAATACTTCCGTTAGGAGCGGCGACAGAAAAAAACGATAGTCGGCTAAGTCAACTTCCAGTTTGTACCGAAAAGCCCTGAAACACTTGTCCAAAACTGCTCAAATCGATACGTCTGAGCTGCTTCAGATTGGGGCGATCGCGACTGTCTAGCACTGAATAATTCTATACCGCTTCGCTGGAAACAAAGTGTATCATGGATGTTTATGAAATGTGACTCAACCCTAGAAAAGCCGAGTAGCTGTTAGCTATTCATCCCAAGGATCACAATTTCGTAGAAGACCGAAAGAACTCATTGAATGTAATTCTGTGAACTCAATTACAGTCTTCAGACACCAATAGCTTGCTACTCATCGTTAAAAGAATAGCGTTAATTGCATTCATTTCCATGCCGTAAACAAGGTGTCAGAATTACAGCCTTACCTCTTCGCAAAGAAATGTAACACGTTTGTCCAGTCTTGTCTGCCTTCGCCTAACAGATGTTTCGGATAGCTTATCTGTGTGGGCTGAGTTCGAGATATTGCTAATAGCTCAAGTCCGATGCGTTGCCTATCTGACGTGAAACTTGCAGGCTGCGATCAGTTTTTGACCTGGGATATCTAAAGTTCACGGTTGATAATCCATAGCCCAACGGCGATGACAAACACTGCTAGCCCCGTTGACCAGATGGGGTGGCTGTCGATTCTGACCCAGGATTTTTTGATTAGGACGTGGTTAGGGGCGTTTTTATGGTTCAGGATGTCAACGTCTAACCAGGGCGTGGCGCCGCGCCGCAGCCAGCCGATGACTTCAATGGGCTGGTCGGGCTTGATGGGGCGGTTCCAGTAGTTCCAGAGTTTGCCGAGGTGTCCGAAGCGATCGCCCAGATGTAGCTTTACGGTGCCCGTTTCTGTTCGTACCCACCAGTCCTGCCCAAGGAGGTTGTAGTTGGGGGCGCGACCCAGCAGTTGTCCCTGGAGGCGCACGATGCGGCTGTTAATGGGCAGGGCGTTGGGGTCGTTTAGCTCCGAGCCTAGAGGACGCTCCGCCGTGGCGCTGGGGGAAAGGTTGAGGGTTTTAATGTCGGGGAAGAAGCTGTTGATGCGAATAATGGTGCCGGCGCCGAAGCCGACGAAGGCAAAGCCCAGCAGCAGTGCCCGACTGCCGTACATCCAGTCCAGCCACGGCAGATTTAGAATTTCGCCAAGCCCGCCAAACATCCACAGCAGGACGCTGAGGGCGGCGCAGGCGATTACGCCAATCATGGGGGCGGTCTGGTGCCATAGCGTAAAGGGGGTGGGGGGTAGGCAGGCGGTGCCAACGCGAGGTAGATATTTAAGGGCTTGCTGCTCGGCGTTGTCGCTGCTTAAATCCCACTCCGGCTCCAGCCGCCAGCGCTCTGCCCATTGACTGATCTGGAAGAGGCGATCACCCAGAGTGGGGTGGCTGCTATTGGAGCGCAACCAGTGGCGGTAGGTGTTGCGGCGCTCCCACTGCAAATAGGGCTCGAGGGGGCTGTGGGGATAGAGGCTGCCGATGGCGATCGCCTGGGCGGGGGGGACCGGCAGCAGAAGCTGAGTTAGATCCAACAGCGGCGAGATGGATTTTTCCTGGTGCAGTCGGTCGGTGGTGGCGATCGCCATTTTCACCAGCGCCCGCGATAATCCATTGGGGTCGCCGGTCAATAGCACCGACTGGCGATCGCTAAAGCCAATCCGCGCCCGCGAAAGCCATAGCAGCGGCCATCGCCCTAGACGGAAGCATTCGTAGCTCAAGGCAGAGAGGGCGATCACCAGGGCACGGGGAATCAGCATTTGCCACCGGTCGATCATCTTGGCGGCGCCCCAATAGCTCCCAAAGGGCAGCGCCAACATCAGCATCCCCCAGCCCATCACTCGCATATCGCCAGCAATAATGCGCCCCAGCTCCGCCCCAAACAACGTTGCCAGTTCTCCATCCTCCACCGCGTCTAACGTCCCCTGACTCACCACAATTCTGTCGTTGGACTGGCGCGAACCCTAGCTAAACAGCAACGGATCCATCGTGGGCAGCAGCAGCAGCCGGGGGATGGCGATCTTGTTGCGGCGGCACTGACGCTGGAGTAGTCTCCCGGTTTCAGGACACTGAGCGTTCAAGTCCAGCAGCCGCAGCGATCGCCCCTTAAACAGCCGCTTCAACCCCTCGTCCAGCAGCCAAGGCGTTGCCACCAGAAGCGCGGCAAATACCACCCAAACGCCCACAAAACTGCTGGGCTCCAGGCGAATCAGCTCCAGGTCATCACTGGGAAACCAGGTGGCTTTTAGTAGCAGGTAGTTGTAAGGCAGTACGAGAAGAACGAAGGGGAGGGTGGCGATCGCGCCAAAGGCAATCACTGAAAGCAGTTGCAGCCCCTGATATTCCAAGCCTGGAGCTCCCGGCAAGGTCCCCCAGCGATCAATCTTTCCAGCATTTCGCCACTGAGGCTCGTAGGGCTGAGGACCGTCGGCAATATTCCCAGGCTTGTCCTCTGACACGCTGGCAGATGCTGCGCTGGACTTAAGAGGGTTAGCCGCGTTGGCGTCAATAACAATCCGCTGTCGAGGCGCGGCATTGGGCGGCGGTGGTGGTGGGCTGGGTGGAGCGATCGCTGCAGAGTTTTCAGCCCTAGTTTCCCCAGACTCAGCTTGCTCGGGCTTAGTCGCTGGAGGCTTAGTTGCTGGAGGACTAAAGCTTCTAAAGCTTCCAATCTCAGCATTTCCAAGCCCTGGGCTCTTCAGCTTGGAGCCGTTTGCCGCAGGAGGCGCGGGGGGGGCAGCAGGTGGTGCAGTGGGTTGAACCCGTGCACGAACGACTTTACGCGGCTGTGGGGCGGCGGAGATGGGCTGGAAATCAGGATTAGGCCCTGGCACACCCATCCCACCGTCAAGGGGCATAAATCCGCTGTCAGCACCGTTTGATGACGTGTCAGATTTTGCAAGCGTGCTGGCGGCAGGGTCCAGCTTGCTGGCAGTGTCCTGTAAACGATTCCAAATGGCTTCGGCGCGATCGCGAACCTGCGGATTTTTATGGGCTTTTAGCTGTTGTCCCAACTCCTGAGCCGCCGCTGTTTGCCCGGACTCTCCGTAGGCTTGGAACACCCCCAGCGCCGCCTTAAGCCGCGCATTTCCCGGTCCCCGCCGATCGCCCATCACCGGCTTCAAAAGAGCGATCGCCTGGTCGTACTGCTTCTGCTGAAGCGCCCTCAGCCCCTCTGCAACAATCCGCTGGTAATCCGTTGAGGAAGATGCCATGACCTCGCCCTAATCTTGCAAAAACCTGACGTGGGGAAAATATTTGAAAAGTATCTGGAGAATGTCTGAGAAATATCCAGAAGAAGTACCCAGAAAATGCGATGCCACCGCGCTTCTCAGCATAGCCCAGGATTTTTGGCGATCGCCGTTCCAGCGCACGCCCTTAACCCAGTAGCTCGGTGATTTTCGTCAGTTCTTCCTCCGTTGGATGCCAGCGACACACTTTGAAATCCACCGTTAGCTTTTCGTCCAGTTCGATGCCCTCGGCTTCCAGGAGCGATCGCTGGAAGAAATCCGACCCATTACTAAAAACCGACTCCGACACCTGCCCCTTCGCATTAATCACCCGCTGCCACGGAACTTCGCTACCCTCCGCTACCCGAAACAGCGCATACCCCACTAACCGCGCCTTCCCCCCATACCCCGCCAGCTCAGCAACCTGCCCGTAGGTCGCCACTTTGCCAAAGGGAATCAGCCGCACCACCGCATAAATCTTCTCGTAGGCGTTCTGCTTCGCTGCCTGGTCCTTTGATTTTTGATCTTCCATTGTGTCTGCAAGCCTGCCTAATCCACCCATCAAAAATAACCATCAAAAAGGGCTTGCCCCGTAGGACAAGCCCAAAATCAGTTGGACGGCTACCAAATTAACTACGCTGAATTGTTAATCCAGCAGCTGCCTTGCCTGAATATCAAGCCGTTCTAGAACTTGAAGGTGGTCCGCACAACACCAACAACCGCCGCATCGTTATCGTCGTCGTTGTTGGGGCTGGTTAGGAACAGCACTGCCGGGGTAATGGCAATGTTGCTGTTCACCTTGACCTTGTAAAGCGCCTCAATGTGGAAGGTAGGATCGTCCTCATCCACACCATCGCCATCGATTACGTAGGGAGGCTGACCGACGATGATACCGCCGACATTGCCCTCTGCGAATAGATCGGGGAAGGCTAGATGAACAGCCCAGTTGAACAGGGTTGCTTCATCGTCATCGCTGATTTCATCAGCAAAGGATGCACTAACCCAACCGCTCAGGTTGAAGCCATCGGAGATGCGAGCGCTGGTTTGAAGACCAACGTTGTGGCTCCGAACTGCGTTTTCGCGACCGAAGGGGCGACGGCTGGAGCGACCACCAGTACCACTGGTTAGGTCATTTCCAGGGGTGAAGTAGCGGTAGGAATATGCCAAACCGACTTTCCACGCATCAGTGATTTTGTAAGTTGCCGATGCTGTAGCGCTGTACTCACCGTTGAACAGACCGTTGCCTTCAGACGGATCATCCGCATCGTCTGCTAGATAAGTGAAAGCAGCAGCAAAGCGATCTTTCTTGTAGGTAAGACCGGCACCAATACCGTCAGGACCACGGAAGATTAGAGGGTCACGGCGGGAGAAGCGGAACACCGCACCACTACCAGAGCTGGCGAAGAAGGGGTTAACCACGTCGTGGACGTTGTTGATACCCAAGCCCAGGGCACTGATGTAGCCGCGGAAGCCATCGCCGAAGGGGAAACGATAGTAAACATCGTTCGCTTCGAAGATGTTTCCATCACGGGCTTCAAAGCCGTAGCGAGCCTGGACGGTTTGGTCACCAAAGTAGCGAGCAGAGTTACCGGTTTGTAGGCGAACTCTCAGGCGATCCTTACCGCTGAAACTGGTGTCGAAGTTTAGACGAACCCGCTGGGAGAAGGTGACCTGATTATCGTCAGAGGTTTCACCATCAAAGTCGGGATCGTTGGAACCACCCAAAGCGAAGATAACTTCACCTTTCAGCTTGGTGGTGGTGGAGAACTGGTTAGCCTCCAACTCGGTGGTGCGGGCTTCTAGAACGTCCACGCGACCACGAAGCTCAGCTAGCTCAGCAGCGAATTCTTCCTGAAGGCGCTGTAGGCTTTGCAGGTCTTCCTTGGTGGCCAAGGGATCGGTCGAAGCTGCGATTAGCTCGTTGACGCGGTCTAAGCAAGCGTTTAGACCAGCGGCAAACTCATAACGGGTCAAGGCACGGTTGCCTAGGTATACGCCACTGGGGTAACCAGCGATGCAACCGTAGCGCTCAACCAAAGACTGTAGTGCCTGGAACGCCCAGTCGGTGGGGCGTACGTCAGACAGTTGGGAAACGGAGGTTACTTGCTCCATTACACCAACGGTTGCTTCGCCTTCCTCAAACTGGTCGGAAAAGGCGATCGCGTCAATGCTGCTATCGTCAATTGCGATTTCATTCGCCAGGGCTGCGCCCTGAGCAACCATCATCGAAGCACCTAACAATGCAGGGCTGATGCGGATTGCATTCCACAGAACTTTTAACATTGGGAATTTTTCCTCACACCTAATAGGATCCAATACGACTGGGATTCAACTATTACTCAATGCAGAAACGCACGTGGCAATAGACCTAATCGTAGCAATTGCTACTGGAATCGCAGGGTCCGCTATTGAAAAAGTAAGCAATTTGGTCCCGTATTGCAAGGGCAAAACCCATAATTTTGTCTGCCACTTACTCAGTCTTAACCTTATGGATAGAAAGTGCCGGCACCTGCGCAGACATTTTCCAATTGCATATTTTTCTCGTTTGCTTTAGCTGGACTGGGACGGCGTCTGTGTCTGTTGAATGGCAATGATGGCGGGCATGGGGACAGCGTTGGGCGATCGCAGCGGCCAGTTGGAACCAATGGGGACCCGCCGTTTCTGCATGAAGGGAGTGCCGTCAGTGGCTAGTAAAGGAATATCGGCGGTGGTTTCAGCCAAGTCTTTGCGAACGCCGCCGGATTCTCCCGGATGCTGGATAGCTAGGAACAGGCTTTCTGGCTGGGTATCCGTTGGGGGCACAAAGCAGGGACCGGTCATTTCCACGTCCATGGGACCGTAGGCAAAGAGCTGGGGGATGCCAACGTTGCTGCCGGATCGAGGAATGCACCACAGGGAGTTGTTGCCGTAGATGGCGCTGAGCTTCGAGGGCTTGAGGGGTTTGCCTCTGACGGTGCGGCGATCGCGACGAAGGGTCTTATTCAATCGCCCGCCGGAGGTATCGGTTAGGAACCATAGATTTTCCTGGGAGTCCAGCGCCAAATTATCGGGGTTAGTAAACCCGCCGCCACTGTGGGCTGCCTCGCCGCCAGTGGCAAAGGTTCGCCAAGTAAATTCCAGCGCCTCCGGCTGATTTTGATCCTCGCGAATTCTAAAAATCCAGCCCTGCTCGTGCTGTCCGTCTTTGTAAGCCGGCGCTTGGGGTAGGGGCTTGAAAATATCGCGCTGGGGACCGCCTTCCTTTGAGCTAGCCCTGCCCGAAGTAAACGCCACAAATACATTGCCGCGGCTGTTAATTTCCAGATCTTCGGGGCGGGCGGTGCAGGTTGCCCCAATGGCAGTGGCGGCGTAGTGGGCGTCGATAAGGATTGCGCCCTGCTGCTCTTCAAAATTGTCCCCTACGTATAGGTCGCCGAGGGTTGGGTACTTTCGGGCAAATTTGACGGTAGCTGCCTTACTGCGCACCAGTTTCCATCCGCCATCGGGTCGGTGGGGCAGGGCTAAGCCGCCGCCCAGTTGATCGCTGGGCTTTTGGGGATTGACAGGGGTTTCGGGAGTTAGGGGAATCCAGGTGCCGGTGCCGTCGGCGTTGAAGCGGGCGGCGTAGAGGGTGCCCGCTTCAAAAAGGCGCGAGTTGGCTTTGTCTTTGGGGTCGCTGATAACGCCGTCGCTGACGTACTTGTAAAAATGCCCGCTGCGGCGATCGCACCCGGAATAGACCACCAGAGGATGTCCCGCTTCTGCGCGTACCGCTACCGCTTCGTGGCGATATCGTCCCAGTAGGGTGTGTTTGGTGCCAAAGTCGTCGGGATTGAGCGGGTCGATTTCCACCATCCATCCATACTTGTTACCGGCGTAGCCCAATAGACTGCCGCTGCCGCCGACGCCGCGACCGGAGACTACAAAAGGGCGATCGCTGGGCGGAAAAGAACTGCCGTCGGGATATACCGATTCGGGCACCCAACTTTGAAAGTTTTCCTCCGCGCTCAGCACCGTGCCCCAAGGAGTATGCCCGCCCGCGCAATTGGCGAAGCTACCGACGATGCGATCGCCCCACTGGTCTCGATAACCCTGCACCTGTTCCTTGCGGAATACCGCCGCCGCCGGTCCCGTGGACTTGAGCAACCGCGCTGGATCATCGAAGCCCGCCAAACCGGTAACGCGGCGATCGTACTTGGAAAACTTCTGGTGCCATTGACCATTGGCATCGCGCTGCACCCCCATTACGCCAATGCCCATATCGAACAGGGACGCCTTTGCCAGCGTGATCACCGCCGATCGCCCCTCCTCCGATTCGGGCAATCGCTGGGCGTAAAGCCCTGTTTGCCCTGCTGCTTTGACTGCTTCTATTCCTGCCGCCAATGGCAATGGATTGCCAAAAATCTCGACGTAGCCTGCAAACCAGGGCTTACCACCGACATACTCGAAGTTAATGGTCAGCACCCCTTCGTCGGGTCCCGTGGGCGTGAAGTGCAGGTAGTCGTTGTTGTAGCCCAGGCGATCGCCATTGCCCAGAACATTCCCCCACTTGCACACCACGTTGTAGCTATAGCCGTCGGGCAGGACAACATCGTCCTCCACCGTAAAAGTTGCGTAGGCTTTGAGCTGCTCTGCCGTTGTTCGAGTTTCAGCGGCGCTGGGGGTGGCGCTGACGATCGGTTGGAAGCTGGAGAACTGGGGCGTAGAAGCAATCTGGCGGGCGGTTGCGTTAGGTGGGGAGGTGGCGATCGCCCGGTTGGAATTTGCGATCGCGGCTCCAAGTCCGCCCCCCATAAACAGCAAAAAATCGCGGCGGCTAAATCCCATAGAAACCCTGGAACCCCTGCGGGTCCACGTGGCGAAAAAAGGTCTAAGTGAAATAATACGCGGAACTACTTACGTATGAGTAAGTCTTACGTAAATATCCGGTTAAATATCTGTCTAAAAACTTAGCCCATCGGTCTGATGTATGGGGCTTATTGGAAGCATCTGAGTTTTCAGGGCATAAGCTACCTTGCTAGCGGATAATGCCGGTCGATGTTCGCTATGACACAAAAAAAGGCGTCACAGTCCCTGGGCGAGGGGAGTCGAAGTCTCCGGAATCGGGGCAAAGAGACTCGAAGGGCTAGACAGAGTTACTACAGGCTGTCCTATGTTGCCCGTTTCATCTCCTCAACCTAAATATTCCGCTTCCCCCGCAACTCGATCCCACTGGAAGCGCCTTACATTCGCAATGCTAGCCAGCGGCGTTGCTATGCAGTTGGGTTCCTTACCGGCAGAAGCTGCAACGTTAGGGCGGTTTGAAAGTACGGTTGCTTCAGCTGAGTCTAGTAACGTTTGGGCGATCGCCTCCGCCTACAACAATGTCGCCAGCAACGATCGCATTCCCCGCCGGGGAGACCCTCGCCCTCGCTAGTCTTTGCGCCGTGCCAACATCGGCAGCGAGCCACGATGGCTCCAATAAATACCAAACTCAAAAACCGGGTCGCGCCAGATCTCTACAGAAAAACCGGCCCGCTCCAGTTCGGTAATTAAATCCCGCTCGCCGAACATCCGCATTTCCAGGTTCAACCCCGGTCCGCCGTGGAAGACCAGGTTGTCAAACCATTGTTCACGCCCGTCCTTTGTAATATTTTTCAGGCGAAACTCCCCGTCTATCTCCAGCATTTCGTAGTCGTGTAGCTCGGGGAAATGCTCATCGGTGGGGGCGTCGATATCTTCCGCGTAGGGCACGGTAAAGACCATCAGTCCGCCGGGTTTGAGAAGGCGATAGGCATGATCAAAAGTGACGGAAACGGGCGGTTCAATGTGTTCAAATACGTCCGATGAAATGATGAAATCCAGGCTTTCGCGCCATTCTTCGGGAGGGTGGCGAATATCGAAGTGGGGCTCCTGGTGATAGTAGGTGTTGAGATAGCCCAGCTTTTTCGCTAGGGGGATAGCGTACCCATCCCAGCAGCTCATGCCAATGCCTTTCAGTTCGGGGCGTTCGGGAAAGTCTGGAAGGGGAATGCTTTTGCCGAATAGGGCGTTGGAGAGGACGTGTACTAGCGATCGCATCCGCACGTTGGAGCCACAACGCATACAGGACGGCGCTTCCCGGTTGAGAAACATCACCCGAGTTTCGCAAGGTCCGCCACAGACATTGCATTGATAGTTCAGCAGTCCCGGTGGTGGAGGGAGCGCGGGCTCCGGTTCTGGACCCGGAGGCGCTGGTGGGGGCGGTGCTGGTTCTGGTGGTGGCGGGGGTGGGGCGATCGCAACTGGCGCTGGAGCAGGACGCCGATTCCGATGGACGCCAAAGCGAATGGGACCGAGATTAAATTCCATAAACGGGAGAACAGCAGGATTATCGCTCACCCTACCAGATGCTTTAGCCCACGATTATTCAGAGCCCCCCTTACCAAGGAGGGCTTTGTGGTGTCGCTGTTTTATGCGAAGTTCGACGCAGTGAGGGTACCGAGGAAATTATCCAGGGTTACGTTGAACCCACTGGCGATCGCAACAATTTGGGTGCTGGTGCCATCGTTGGCGATGCTTAGGTCGCTAAAGCCAACGCCGCTGGGCAGTTGGATTAGGTCGGTTCCGCTGATAAAGTCCTGAATCACATCGCTGCCGTCGCCCACCACAAAGGTGTCGGCACCGTCGTTACCAATCAGGATGTCGTTGCCGATGTCGCCGCTGATAATGTCGTTGCCGTCGCCGCCAAACAGAACATCATTGCCAACGCCGCCGTTTAGGGTGTCGTCGCCGCTGTCTCCGATAAGAGTGTCATCGCCTTTTTGACCGTACAGCAGGTCATTGCCGGTGCCGCCGAGAAGCACATCATCGCCGCCGCTTTCGGTAAGGATAGCGGTATCTCCAAAGAGAGTGTCGTTACCGCTGCCGCCGCCGATGCTGTCGTTGCCCAGGTCTCCGTAAATCAGATCATCGTCGTCTTCACCGCGGATAAAGTCTTCTCCTTTGCCGCCGTTGATGCGATCGCCCCCAGGACCGCCAAACAGAAAATAGACCTCTTGCATGAATCAAGAAGATAGGGCTAAGCCGACGTTGATGATGCCTGCCAACAAATGGACTCTCAATCCGAATCGGCGGCGGCGATTACAGTAACGCTCAGACAGGATTCGGAAGCGTTTGAGGCGACGAATACTATGCTCCACCTTCAACCGCAGCCGAGCTAAAGCTCGATTTGAGTGCTTCTCTGGAACAGGCAAGGGCTTCCTCGGTGGCTTGCGTCGGAGAGTAATGCTGTTGTCATGGCGGTGTCGGATACCCTGATACCCCTTATCCGCCAAGCAAAGGACGGACTCCTTGAAATGCACCTGACTCTGACGAAAGAGCCGTAAATCATGGGTGCGTCCCTTGCCGCAGAAGACAGCAATGAAGCGACCACTGGCAAAGTCAGTCACCACCTGGGCTTTTAAGGTGTGTTGGCGTTTCTTGCCACTGTAGAAATCTCGCTGTTTTTTTGCGGGCGTTCCACGGGCACTTCTGTGACATCCACCAAAGCCACCTCTGTTTCACGGTCTGGGACCAGCAGTTGGCGTTTACTCGGCAACCGAAATTGCCCTGAGCGCACCAAGAGATTCTCCACTTTGGAAATGGTTCGACACACCGTTGCTTCAGAGACCCCGAAGTCTAGAGCGATATGGAATTGAGTGCGATATTCTCGCCAATATTGGAAGGTCAACACCAGTTGATCTTCAACGGAT
>JBCCTE010000005.1:0-17225 GCA_039198915.1 Cyanobacteria bacterium P01_D01_bin.73
GCTGGAGCGCCGCCTGCCGCAGGTTTAACAAACCCAACGCAACGCCCCTGCTGCGCCGTCAGGTGTATTTGATGTTTGCAGCGTTTAATGGGATCTTCCTTGGTTTTTTTATTCCGATTACGGAGCCCCTTGACCCAGGTATGGCTGGGGGCTGGGCGGCGATCGCCGTACTCTGGACAATGCTTCAAGCCTTCGCGATTTTTGGATCAATGCCCAGTCGCCAGCAGCTAATAGATTGGGGGCGTTACCAGCATTTTCTACGCCAAAATCCTCAGGCTCGGAATACCCAAAATCGTAATACCCAAAAGCAGAGGATGAGCCAATACAACCGGGCTCGGACCCAGTTGATTTGGAATAGCAACAGCCCGCCGTTTATGGTGCCCGTCGCCAATCTGGCGATTACCTGGGTGATTTGGAGTCCTTGGGCGATCGCCCTTGCCAGTAATGACAGCCCCGGCGGTGTGTTCCTGCTGTTTGGGTTGGGAATTACCACCGCAATTTTGACAACCATTACGGGCATCAGCGTCTGGATTGCTATCAAAATCCCCCGCGCCCAGAAGTTTTGGATTGCCGCGATCGCCATTACCTGCATGACATTCCTATTCAGCTTTGGCTTCTTCGGCGTAGGCTTTGCCGGACTTCTCGGACTCGGCTCTATTCCTGCCAGCCTGATTTCCGTTGGCTTTGCTCGCGGTGCCATCGCCCACGCAGGAAAAAGCGAAAGCAAGCTGCTATTCGAGGATGCTCCTCCCAATTTGCAATGACGCCTTCCACCAACCCCCACCCTCAAACTTGGCTTGGTCGCTGGGGCGATCGCCTCGGTCGCTGGAATCCTCAGCTATTGCGGGAGCTGCGGGGCAACCTAACCGTTAAGTCATCGCTGGCGACGATCTCGCTGGTTATTGGGCTGCAATTCCTGGTGAATTATCTGCTCGTTTCCCTAGACGTCAGAGGAGAGTGGGGCGGAGAATTCCTGCTGTGCACCCGCGTGATATGGCTGTTTGCAATTATTTTCGCTGGGGGAGATGCCATCTTGCGCGACTGGCTCAATGAAGCCAAGCTGGGCACCTTGGGATTTTTGCGGCTATCTCCAGAACCCGCCTGGCGAATTTTGTTGGGCAAGCTCTTAGGGGCTCCGGCGCTATGCTTTTTGGCGACGATCGCCTGGCTGCCGTTTCATCTATACCTAGTCGTAAGATCCGGCGGTGACTTCGGCACTTTACTGATGCAGGACCTATTCAATTTGTTGATCGCCGCGGCTTTTCTGTCTGGAATCCTCGCGATCGCCGTTTGGGCGGACAAGCTGAATTTACGGTGGGCGTTTTACCTGGGCGGGATTTTCTTCCTTTTCCCAGCGGCGTTTTCCATTGCTGTATCCTCCCTGAAGGTAAACGTATCGACCTCGGAGCTGTGGTGGTTTGGAGTGAACCTTGCCCAGTCACAGGTGCTGCTGTTGGCATGGTGCACGGCGATCGCCATTGGAATAACGGCGTTCTTCTGGAGTGCTGCCTGTCGTCGTTTCAATTGCCCCCATGAAACTCCGTTATTGCGCCATCAGGCCTATCAGCCCTTTGTGGCGTTCAATCTAATCGGTCTTGGCTTTTTCTGGCCGGCTGGGATATTCTCCGGTGTTGCGCTGGATGGCTGGCAAACGATTACTGCCTGGGAGGCGATCGCTGCCGGTTGGGCAACGCTGCAAGCCCTCGCCATCTGGGGCACCATGCCCAGTCGCCAGCAGCTTGTGGATTGGGGACGCTATCAGCATTTTTTGCGCCAGACCCCTAAAAACCAACCTAAAAACCAACCTAAATCCCAAGCGACTTCATGGGAAAAGCTAGGCGGTGCCGATGGCGGTTGGCATCAGTTGATTTGGAATAGCAAAGGACCGCCGTTTATGGTTCCCGCCGTTAACCTATTGATCACCTTGGTGATTTGGAGTCCCTGGGCGATCGCCACACTGCTGACCAACGGTTTATCCAGCTACGGTTTGGCTGGTGTCGCGGTGATGACGAGTCTAGGCGTGGTCACGGCAGTTTTTACCACAATGACCGCCCTTGTTGTTTCCATTTCCGTCAGGACGCCCCTCGCCAAAAAGTTTCCAATAGCGGCAATGCCCCTGCTGGGTATCGCATTTTTCCCCAGTATGGGGCTGGTGCTCACAAGCCCCATTAGCTCCCTGGCACTGGGAGGGCTAGCCGCCATTGGTGCAGCCCTTTTGACCATTCAATCTGCCCGTCGCACCTTAGCGCGGGTGGGCAAAAGCGAAAGCCAGCTTCTATTCGAGTCATCTGATTCATTCCCTCAATCGCTATGACTTCTTCCGTAACTCCCCATCGCAAACTCCGCCCCCAGAGCCGTTTTACGCGCTGGAGCGATCGCCTCGGTCGCTGGAATCCCCAGCTATTGCGGGAGCTGCGGGGCAAGTTAAGTATTCAATCTGTGGCGGTGGCGATCGCAACAACCTGGTCAATGCAAGCGCTGCTCGCCTACGCCGTGTTTGGCATCGAGGGCAATCAATGGCAAGGAAATGCGCTCCTGGTCAGCCGTATCGCCTGGCTGGTTTTAATCACGTTGATGGGAAGTTTGGCGATTACCAACGATTGGATTCGGGAGTCGAAGCTGGGCACCCTGGATTTTTTGATGTTGTCTCCCGAGCCCGCCTGGCGAATTTTGTTAGGCAAGCTGGTGGGGGTGCCAGTGCTTTGGTACGTGGCGACGATCGCCTGGCTGCCGTTTCATCTTTACCTCGCCGTCAGCGCTGGCTCTGACCTGGGAACCGGGCTGGCGATCGATGCCTTCAGTCTGTCGACGGCGATCGCCTTTTTGATCATGGTTCTCAATTTGTCGGTCAGCCTGAAGGAAGCCAACCCATTTTTGGCGTATATCGCAACGGCATCAATGTTCGGGATGGGGGCAATCTCTTGGGGACCAGTGGTGATCAGAGTCTTCCCCGATATCTCTGATGCCGATGTGACCGGGCTATTCGCGTTGTCCATGATCCCAATCGTCGTCCTGTCCGTCGCCTGCTGGTACGGAGCCTGTTTGGGAATGAGGCGCTATGACACGCCACCACTGAGCACGCCGCCACTGAAAAAGTAGCCGTTCCACAGGTTGATTACTCCGCAGGTTCCTTTGCTCCGCATCCCATTAACTTTAGATTTCGCCTGATTCATTCCCTCAGTCACCATGCCCTCCTCCATCAGATCTCGCTTTCGACCCCGCTCCAAAAACCGCTTCGCCGATCGCATTGGGCGCTGGAATCCTCAGCTATTGCGGGAGCTGCGGAGTAATTTAACCGTTAAGTCTGCGCTGTTGGCGATCGCGGTGTCGTTGGGGCTGCAAATGTTGGTGGGATATTGGGGAATCTCTGTTACCGTTCCCGTCCACCATTGGCACGATAAAGCCCTGTTTTTCAGCCGCTGGGTTTGGCTGTTGTCAGTCACTCTGATGGGGAGCTTTGCGATCATTAGCAATTGGAGCCGGGAAACGGAGCTGGGTACCCTGGATTTTCTGCGGCTATCTCCCCAGCCCGCCTGGCGAATTTTGTTGGGCAAGCTGCTGGGGGCTCCCGTTCTTTGTCATGTTGCTACACTCGCCTGGCTGCCGTTTCATCTCTACCTCGTGTTCAACTCTAGTGCTCGCTACGGCGACTGGATGGTGATCGACCTCTTTTACGCTTTGGTGGCGATCGCCTTTTTAACCACGACTCTGAACCTGTCCATTTGGCGAGGCAAAATCAACCCGCTGCTGACGTACGCAGTGGTGTCATTTGCCGTGATTGTAACAGTGACCTTTGGGAGCCTAACGGTCTGGTACTTAATGGCTATCGTCCACCGAGTGGTGTATCCACTGCCATTGCATCCACTACCGGCAGCGTTGATCTCTATGGCTATTTTGGCTGCCTACAACTGGAGTTCAGCTTGTTACAGGTTCCGAGACTTGGATCTGTATCCAAAGCCTGAAGATGAGGAACTAGACGACTTACTCCCCAAAGAGTCGAGGCCTCAGCTAGCCGTAGCTTCATTCCAAAAAACAGCCAAGCCCCAGAAAACTTCTCAGAAATGACGCTTCAGAAATGGCGCTTCAGAAATAACGCCCTAGAGATAACGCCCTAAAAATAACGCTCAACTTACCTCCTCAATCGCCATGACTCCCTCGGTTGATCCTAGACCTCAAAGCCGCTCCCAAAATCGTCTTACCCGATGGGGCGATCGCCTCGGACGTTGGAACCCGCAGCTACTACGGCAACTGCGTGGCGTTATCACCACCAAAGCCGTGATTTTGGCGATCGTCGTATCGCTGGCATTCCAAACTTTAACGTGGCTATCGGTGGTGTCCACCGTGGATAGTCTGGTGATGCCAAAGTCCAACGACGCCCAGCTTAAAGTGTCTGCTGAAACCATTTACGCCGTTGAGCAATGCATCCAGATCGGGAGCAGCACATCTTACAAATCTGAGGACTGGTCAACGAACAAAGCGATAGAGCAGTGTGGCGCTGGACAGCCTGCTGAAGTCGTTGACCTTATCCGAAACTATGCCTTCGGTCTGAGAAGCAACTTCTACTGCACCGGATCTGAAGCGTCCCTCCAAAAGTCCGTCAACTCCGCTGGGGTTATTAGGGATTACAGCGATTCACCTCTGTGCATTCCTGATGGGAAGGGGGCGTACTTGGTGAACTGGCCAGCGCTGTTTGGGGATGGCTTGCCCTTTGTGCGAGGCCTCTTTCTGACGCTGATGGCGCTGGGCGGGGCCTATGCGATCGCCCAAAGCTGGCTGCGGGAGGCAAAGCTGGGCACCTTGGAATTTATCCGCATGTCACCGGAGCCGGTGGGACGCATCCTACTGGGCAAAGTCCTCGGAGCGCCCATTCTGTGTCTAATTGCCGCCCTAGCTTGGATTCCGTTCCATCTGTATCTAGCTTTCAGTTCCAACACCCCCATTTTTGAATGGTTCGCCGCGGATCTGTTGGGGCTGGCGGCATTATCCACCGTATTTGTGGGAGCTTTAACGGCGTGCATCTGGACCGGTGGGCTTAATGTGATGCTGCTGGCGCTGGTGTTGCTGCCCATGTTCTGCGGTGGATGGCTTTTGGGGTTGGCGGCTATGCCCAAGGAGTTGTTTCCCCACACTCTGACGTGGTTTGGCATCGAGCTAACTCAGTCTCCGTCGGTGGCGCTGGTGGTTGGAATCGTGGTAGCGATCGCTGCAACGGCTGTGCTGTGGCAGTCAGCCTGCCGCCGGTTTGACAATCCGCAGATAACGCCCCTGCCCCGCATCCAGGCGTACTTTGCAATGGCGCTGTTTAACGCAATCAGCCTCGGGTTTGCCTGGCCAGTCACAGTTCCCATTCTAAAAAGCTCCCATTTCATCGATGTTTGGGGACCCGTTGGCTTTTTCTGGATAGTGATCCAGATGTTTACGACCTGGGGAACCACGCCCCAGCGCCAGACCCTGCTGGACTGGTCGCGCTATCACCATATGCAGAAATCGAGGCGGCTGGGCTTTGCCAACGGCATCGGTCAATGGATTTGGGGCGATCGGTCTCCCAACTTGGTGGTACCGGTGGTCAATTTGATGATGACCTGGGTGATATGGAGCCCGTGGGCAGTGGTGCTGTGGACGTCTTACCGGCGCACGGAGGGGCTGGCGCTGCTGGCGGGATTAATGATTCCGACGCTGATGGCGGTGTTCTTTATCGCCCTGAGCACCTGGTGTTTGCTAACGATTCCCCGGCAACCGGGTGTGCTAATTGCCAGGGTGGTGGTTGCCTACCTAACCATGTCCGTCGTTGTAATGATTATTTTTGCTGGGAGCCGCTCCAGCATGGTCATTGATGCCCAAAGCTGGTGGCCAATTTTGCTGACGGCGCTGGGGACCATTATGCTTCCGGCGACAACGTTTAGTGCCTATACGCTGAATGTTCTAGCGCTGGCGGGGTTGGCGTCAATGGTAGCAAGCGGGAGTATGGTGGCGATCGCCCAGAATACCCTGCGAAAGGTGGGAGCCAGCGAGAGCAAAGCTCTGTTCAGCTCTGACCCTGAAATTCAGGCGGATACTTTACTTCGCTAAGAGCTGGCTAGCGGTCGATAGAAGTTTGATAGGAAGTTGATACAAAGTCGACGAGTATGAAGAAGCTGATTCACTCTCCGATGAAACGGCGGCAGGTGCTGGTGGGGGCGATCGCCTTAGGGGTAACAGCTCAGGTGGGACGCGCGGCGGCAGCTACTCCCAAAAAGCGGAAGATTACCGTCAGCAGTAGCCGTGAACTATTCAACGCCATTGGGAGCGATCGCGAAATTTATCTGGAGCCGGGGCTATATGACCTGGTTGCCCTTAGTAACGAGGCGTCGGCGGTTATCTCAAACCACGTGCGCTTCAGAGAAGTTTTTGATGGCTTGGAAGCAGTGATCCACGACGTCAAAAATCTAACCCTCGTTGGTCCCAGCGACCTGAGCGCCAAAATCTATGTTCGCCCGCGCTATGCCGACGTGTTGCCCTTCGTGAATAGCCGAAATATCACCATCAAGTCCCTGGAACTGGGTCACTGGCCGGACCGGGGAAACTGCAACGGCGCGGTGGTACAGTTGACCGATTGCGATCGCGTCAATATCGAAGACTCAATCCTATTTGGCAGCGGCACCTACGGGATTTCCGCCGTCCGCGCCAGCACCCTCCGCTGTAAAAGCACCAAAATTCACGAGTGTACCTACGGCATCCTTGACCTGAGAGAATGCGTTGACTTTCGATTTAAACGCTGTCAACTGGTGGACAATCGCGAATTTTCCGGCGTCAGTGCGTCCCAAGTGCGCCGCTTAGCTTTCAATAACTGCACCTTTGAGGACAACGCCTTTAAGGGGGCACTGTTTGAGGTTAGAGACAGTGAGCCCATTACGCTAAAAAACTGCAGCGTTTCCCGGAACGTTAGCTCTTCCCTCGTCAACGATCCAGCGATGCTAAAAGTCCGGCGTACGAAGTTTGCCAACAACAGCTTTCCGCCCCTTTAGCACGGGTATTTCGGGCACTTTCCCAATTGGTACCTGGTGAGCCGGAGCGATATATCCAGCACCTTGGGTTCTGATCCGCTCTACCATGGGACCTGCGTAGACTTTAATTCGACTCACCGTAGGCTGTCCTAACTATGATTTTTGGTGCCTCTTTCCGACGCTCCGGCTCTGTTGCCCTCTCTGCCCTTTGCCTTAGTGTGGCGATCGCCGCCTGTGGTGAGTCCAACAGCTCCAATCCCAACCCAGCCCCAGTCTCGGAAACAGCAGCGTCAGCACCAGCTTCGACACCAGCTTCGGCTCCTGCTCCTGCGGATACGCCCTCGGCGGAACCCTCCGCAGAGCCCTCGGCCAGCGCCGTTGCGGAGTCCCCAATCCCAGCCGCTAGCTCAGAGGCGTTGGCATCCAAAGGTCTTGACCAGGAAATTGTGGCTCGCGAGTCTTACGACAATAACGATCGCTTCCTTGGCTCTTGGGTGGCGGACGGTCGAGGCGTGTTCTACAACCTGACCTACTGCGCAGAACGCCCTAGCCAGCCCGATTGCGATCGCCGCGAGGCAAACTTAGTTGTTGGAGAGGATTTAGATGGCACGGCGTTGGTGGTGTGCTCCGCCGGTACCCTGGAACAACTAGTCCTCGATGGCGAGACCTTGTTCACTGATGCCGTGAAACCTGATGGCGGTGCCTATGAGGCGATCGTCAAGCTAGCCTGCGCCGACAGCGACCCCGGCTAGGGTTTGCCATTTTTGTCATTACCTGGACTCAAAAGTTGGAGCCAAATGGCGTTTGATCGACGGCATGCTGAGGAGAAATTCGTGGTGCGAACGGTGCCGGATATTTGAGGCGCTTGATTAACTGGCACTTGAGCCGTTCTCGACTATGCCGTCGACGCCTTAAAATTTGGGTCAAAATTAAGGCGCTCCAAACCCATGACTCTTGGCTACTCTTTACTTCGCACCGGCTCCATCGCCGTCTACGCCCTTTGCCTCAGCGTTGTGATCGGTGCCTGCGGTGGGACCAGCGACTCCGATCCCAACGCCAGTGTCTCCAGCCCAACCGAAACAGCGCAGCCTGCAACCGCTGCATCTCCAGAAGTGCCCGCAAGTATTTCATCCCCCAGCGAGGTTCCAGCATCGTCTGCCCCATCGGGAAATGTTGCCAGTGCTCCGGGCGATCGCGACGGTGAATTTAATTACTCCAGTATGGAAATTTTGGGTGCGACCTACGATGAAGGGTTCAATGTGTTTTACGAAGGCTGGACAGAACGATGTGTAGATCCAAAGCAAAGTAGCCCAGCTTGTTTGAAACGTGACGTCGTTGCCCTTATAGTCGCCGGCGAGCGAAGGACGTTGGCGGTGGACTGCGAGGCTAAGACCCTGGGTGACTCTGTCTTTGAGGATGGCACTTACACAGAAGGCATGAGGTCGCCAACATCGGAGCTGGACCAAAACATAGTGAAGCGAGCCTGTAAGTCGCTGATGTACAAGGAAGGTCCCGTTGGCGAAGTGGTTACCAAAGATGAGCCCGCTGGGGAGCCGGCAGGAGAGCCAGGCTACATAGGCTACGACGTCATTGGGCAAACGGAAGGCGGCGCGGACGTTTATTACATCAGTGCTCAGCTAGGCTGTGCAGCCGGTGTCAGTCCATCTGATTGCGATCGCCGTGAGGTCAACCTAGTTATTGGCGAATCCAACAGCACAGCGGTGGTCTTTTGCTCCACCGGCAACTTCAATGAGCTAACCGTCGACGGCACCTTGGTCCGCTATTTGATGCAGCCTAAGACCGGCGTTTATGCCGATGTGGTTAAACGAGCCTGCGCAGAGCAGTTCTAACGCTACAAAAGGCGACGCCACCGAGAATAGGCTGGTGTTGGTGAACCTTTGAGACGCCTCGCCAGCCCGCGAAGGTTACTTTTCAAAAGAGGATTAAAGGGGCGTTAATCAGACAGCGTGATGCTGGGGCATTGGATTAACTTCGTGCCTTGGTTAGCTTAAATGTGAACTAGGACTTGGCAAAAACTGGAACTAACACTGTTGAATCAATACTGATTGAAACAGTGTGAAGGGGGGAGGCATCCAGGCAAAAAAAAAGGCGAGCCACTCAGCCCGCCTCTAGCACTCACTCCATCTGTAATATAAGCCAAAGTCGCCGAAAAATCAGCCCCTATAGACACAAATTTAAATTTTTTATGAGTTTGCAGGAAATTGATTTTAAAGGGTTTACGAATTACAGGTGAAGAAGCCTTGAATTGAGGCATTAATCTACTCCCCTGCTCCTTTGACGTGCTCGTTCACATTACGCGTACTTTACCTTTGTTGACGAATCCAAGCCATTAAGCGCGTAAATCACTGGCCATGATTGGGGTGGAGATTGCAAACCTCAGCCTAAATTAATGACAACTTTTAAGCGCTTTTTTCGACGTTAGCGATCGCCTGCCACCAAATCTTGAGGGGAAAGTACACCGCCGGCCCCCAGAGACTGCTTAGGATTGCCGAACATAGGGCTAGGCGTTGGTGGTGGGGCCAGACAACGCTGCCCAAAGTCTCATCCTGGAAAATGTATAGGAGCGCCGTTATTGTTTCCGTCAGTATTGCGGTGCCGAAAATTAGCAGCACTAGGGCAACGACGTCATCTTCAATAAAACGACGGCGCTGGAATTGGGCAATTAGAAATCCGGCGATCGCCAAACCAAAGGCGTGGCTTGGGGCGATCGTTGCCAGCGCCTCTTCCATATTTCCCGCCGCTGGGGCGATCGCCGATGCCGTCACCAGCGAATCTTGGGCCAGCCCCATAAAGCAACCTGCCAATGCCCCCAACCAGGGAACCCGACAAATACTCCACGCCGCCACCCAAATCAGCGCCCAGTTCGGACCAATGCCCAACAAGCTCATCCCCGGCAACCGCAACGGCATTAGCGCCAAACATAGACTTGCCGACAACCCTACGATTACGGCATTAATCAAAATTCGCTGCCATACGGGCCAACGATTAATGGCTGCCTCCCACCGCCGCTGTAGTTCTGCAATTGTGTTCATTGATGGCTACTTTTAAAACTACCCTCGACGGTTGCGGCCATTACGATTAAGCCATTACTGGGGCTAGCACCTAGCTATTCAGCAATTTCGCCGCCGTCTGGACTCAGCGCCGGTTCACCGTCATCCGTTAGGGGCAAATTATCCAGAGATTCTGGGGTGTAGGGATAAATAATAGTCCACTCAAGGGTACTGAGGGGCGCAGTGATTCGAACCTGGGCTTCAGGGGCGGGACCACTCTTGGTGTCCACTGATTCGACGACCCCCACGGGTAATCCTGCGGGGAAAAGCTGGCTGTAATTAGACGTATAAACGGTGTCGCCCACCCGCACGTCCGGCAGCTTCTCGAAAAATTCCATAATGGCGGTGTTGTCGTTCTGACCGCGTAGATAGCCCATAAAGCGCGATCGCCCAACCGTTACCCCAACCCGACTGCTTAGGTTGCTCAACAGCAGCACTCGACTCGTATTTGCCGTCACGGCTTCGACCCGTCCCACAACGCCGCCGGGTGCCATGACGATCGCCCCCTTTGCCACGCCGTCGTTAGAGCCCCGTCCCAAAACTACCTGCTGCCACCAGCCGTTGGCGCTGCGACCAATCGTCGGCGCGGCAATGCCTTTGTCGTCAAGTTTGCTCTGGTAGTCGATTAGCGATCGCAGACTACGATTCTGATTTTCCAGCTCCGACAGCCTTTGCTGCAGCTCTAAAACTCGTGCATCCCGCTCCCAGGTCTGATTAGGCGCATCGCCTTGGAAAGGTCGAGCCACCCAGCCATACATTTCCGTCAACACATCGCCCTGGGTTTGGCGAAGCCCCCAAACGGCACCGGCGGAGACACCGATAAGCGCAATGCGAAGCCAATTTTTAAGCCACCAGCGGCGAAGGGAAAGCATAGTCGAAGGTTAGTAGACGTCGGAGTTGTGCCTGAGGGGCTCTTGTGAAAGCGAATTTTTCGGGAAATCAGTAAACAGGGGACAGCAAACGAGTTTAAATCGTCAACTTTTGAAAGATCGTCAACTTTTGAAAGTTAGAGGGCTCGCGATCGGCTGCTGAATACGCGCTCCAGCTCCTTAAAGTTCTCCAGGACTCGTCCGGTACCTAGCACTACGCAGCTTAAAGGATCCGCTGCTACGTGCACCACAATCCCGGTTTCATGACTAATCAAAGTGTCCAGTCCCTTCAGCAAGGCACCGCCACCCGCCAGCATAATACCGCGATCAATGATATCTGCTGCCAATTCCGGAGGTGTGCGCTCCAAAGTTCGCTTCACCGCTTCCACAATCACCGATAGCGGCTCCGACATACTTTCGCGAATTTCCCCTTCCTTTACCGTTACGGTCCGGGGTAATCCGGACAATAGGTGCAGTCCTCGCACCTCCATTCCCTGGTCGTCATTGTCGCTGGGATAGGCGGACCCAATGCGGATTTTGACTTCCTCTGCGGTGCGCTCACCAATGACTAGGTTGTGCACTTTTTTCATGTACTGGGAAATGGCGTCGCTTAGCTCATCGCCGGCGACTCGCACCGATTCGCTCAGCACTGTTCCCTGCAAACTCAACACCGCGACCTCTGTGGTGCCGCCGCCGATGTCGATAATCATGTTGCCGGTGGGGTCCGCTACCGGTAGTCCCGCCCCGATCGCCGCCGCCACCGGTTCATCAATCAAGTAAACTTCCCGCGCGCCCGCCTGGGCTGCTGCTTCCATTACTGCCCGTCGCTCAACGCCGGTTACGCCGCTGGGGATACCGATAACGATACGCGGGGGAACGAGGCGCCCTTCACTGACGCGAGTGATGAAGTGCTTCAGCATCAGTTCCGCCGTGTCGAAATCAGCGATTACCCCGTCACGCAGGGGGCGCAGCGCCGTGACATTCCCCGGCGTCCGTCCCAGCATTTTTTTTGCATCCTCACCGACGGCAAGGGGAGTGCTCTTATCCTGATCGATCGCCACCACTGATGGTTCTTGGAGCACAATTCCTTTGCCTGAAACGTAGACCAGGGTGTTGGCAGTTCCCAGGTCAATGCCCATGTCGCGAGATAGCGAAAACCGATTAAAAGGACCCACTACTTCTATCCCTCAAGGAAAAGAATACTGAACAGGTTGCGTTGGGCGACTAGCGGTGTAGATCTGCGACCGTTCACAACTTGCGATTGGCCCGGATTTTATTACGTTTTTATGCGTCCGTCTAGTCATAGCTCCCAATGACTTCTATCCTCGCGCGGAGGCTGGAAGCCATTATTCAGAACCTTCCAGCGCTTGGGAGCAAGATCAGGGAACTTTAGCTGTTGGCAAAATTAACATTGCGTCGCCAAACGAATAGAAACGATAGGGGCGATCGCCAACATTCGGCGGTGCATCTAGGGCAGTTTGGTACAGCTTTAGCAGCCGTTCTCGACCAATCAATGCTGCCACCAACATCATCAAGCTGGAGCGCGGCAGATGGAAATTAGTGATTAACCCGTCTACGACTTGCCATTGGTAGCCGGGATAGATAAATAGATTGGTTTTGCCGCAGAAGGGGGCTAAAGGTTTGCCTTTAGCTAGGCTAGCTTGACCGGTGCTTTCCAAGGCTCGGACTGCCGTTGTGCCGACTGCGATAACTCGTCCGCCGCGATCGCGAGTTGCCTGGATTTTTTCCACCACGTCCGCTGGCACCTCTGTCCACTCGTGGTGCATGACGTGGTCGGTAATGATTTCTGATTCCACCGGGCGGAAGGTGCCCACGCCAACGTGGAGGGTCAGCTTAACGTGGTCAATGCCGGCGGCGGAGAGGGCATCGAAAAGCTGGGGGGTGAAGTGTAGTCCTGCGGTGGGGGCGGCAGCGGATCCGGCGGTGCGGGCGTAAACGGTTTGGTAGCGATCGGGAGGGGCGTCGGATTCGGTAATGTAGGGTGGCAGGGGCATATTTCCCCACTGGTCGAGGACGCTCAGCAAATGAACGTTGTCGGGTAGGTGGAATTTTAACCAGCGCCCTCCGGTTTCTGCGTCGGTATCGATGATTGTGGCGGTTAGGGGGGGCGTTGAATCTACAGGCGTAGGGTCGGACCCTTCGCTTGAGTCTGATTTGCTGGGATGGAATTCTATGACGGTGCCGACGGGAAGGCGTTTACCGGGGCGGACTAGTGCCAGCCATTCCTGGGGCGATCGCGCCTCCAACAGCAAAACTTCTACCGCCGCCCCCGTCGTTTTGCGACCGTACAAGCGCGCTGGAATCACAGAGGTATCGTTTAGGACCAATAAATCTCCCGGCTCCAGCCACTGAGGCAGACTATCAAAGCGGGCGTGTTGATGCTCGGTGGGCGTGTTCACCACCAGCAGCCGAGAGTGATCCCGTGGCTCTGCTGGGTTCTGGGCAATGCGATCGCTTGGTAATGAGTATTCGTACTGATTTAGCTGTAGATCCCGGTCGTTCTGCATAGAGACATTTTCGAAACAAAACTTGTCCCATAAGATTCTTTTAAGATTGTGGTTATAAACCTTAATTGTTTGAGACAATATAAGCGTAGAGCAAACTTGGCTAGAGCAAGTAACGCGATGGACATTTTCTATCGGTTTGTTAATGCCAGCTTGACGCTTCGCATAGTTGAGCGACTGACTCAGCTTCAGTTTGTAACCGATTTGCAGGTTACGATTGTCCATCAAGTTGATGGATGGATCTTGCGTTTAGAGCTGGATCATATGGTGTGCCCATTAGATATTTTGGATTTACGTGCATTCCTATCTGAATTAGGGGAGGTATATCGACCTAAGGGACCTTTGAAGGTTGCGTTTTGGGGGTTGGATGTGGGTGAGTCGCCCATTTCGGTAATGCGGCAGCAGCAGGTGGCGATCGTGTCCTATGGTTCGCCGAATCGCATTGATATTGAAGAATTTTGCAAGGAATTTATTGCGGGATTGGGATATTGTCCGGCGACGCTAGTTTAGAGCGCGCCCGTTGTTGGCGGATGTTAGCTGAGATCGAAGGCGTTGGGAATGTAGTGTTGCAGCGTCAGGCGGTGGTTGTAAATAACCTGTGAACAGCCGGGGTTGATGGCTGGGCACTGACCGGTTAGGTCGATTGGATCGGGCAGTGGCGTTGTTGAGTTGGGTTGGCGATCGCACCGTACAGCAGCGACATCAAAGCGACAGGCGTCGTCGCTCAACTCTGGAAATTCACTGAGAAATGTTTGGGCGGCGCGAATTAGTTTGGAGCATTTACTGGGACTGAGGGCGAGTAAACCGTCTTGGTCCCAGTTTTTGCGACTGCGGGTTTTGACTTCGATGAAGGCGAGGGTGCGGGGCTGGTTTTTTCCCTGGGTTTGGTTAGATCGCGCCACCAAATCCAGCTCTCCCCATCGACACCGCCACCGCTGGGCAATCAGCTCCCAAGATTGCTGCCGTAGCCACGCCGCCACAAACGCCTCGCCCAATACGCCCGACTGATGTGAGGATGTTGCCACAATTATCAAAAGGCTTTCTGATTAAAGTTACTTTGCGTGCTGAAAAACTTGGATTTCAGGGTCAATTTTGTCGAAGTTGTTATAGACAGCCATCGTATCGATCGCCCGCCCATTAACCTCATCAAAATCAAATAGATACCCATCCGGTCGCGTCTGTTCCTGCAACATTCGCTTGTAGCCCAATGACTCCGATTTCAACGCAGTAAAAAACTGTCGGGTCGGGTCATCAGGTTCGAAACGCCGCTCATCATAACCGCTAGAAATCACAATAAACTCTGGCTGAAGCGCTGCAATCTCCTCAATCTTTGGCGCTTCAATATGTTCTGTTTTAAATCCATTGAATCGCGGCAAATACTTTCTAATTCCCACTCGAAGAACCAGGGAATCTTTGGGAATGTTCTCCGCTATCCACGCTTCAACACCGTAGCGAGAGTCGTTAAGCATTAAGGTGTTTGGCGTCCAGGCATAGGCAAGAGTATAGGCAAAAGCTCCAGCAGCGATCGCCCCAGCAACCCATCGAAAATTTCCCCGTTTAGACACCATATCCGCCACAAATTTTCCACCGAAGATTGCCAACATCGGCATTGGCGGCATTAGGTAGCGATCGGGGTTATACATCACCGGAGTGACGTAGAGAAAGTAGTAGGAAATCGAGGGGATTAGTAGCCCAAGGGGAATCCAGTTTCTTTGATGGGGTTTGGCAGTGATTAGATGCCAGGTGTATCGACCGATGCCGCATAGAATGGCGATCGCAACGGGCCAGCCAAACATAAAGCGAAAGGTGCGCAGGGTAGTGCCAAACATTCGCCACTGTCCCCATAAATCCTCACTGTAGCGGGGGCGAATTTTGGCGCTGCCGTAAAGCAATAGGTTGATGCGATCGATAAATCCATCGAAGTTTAAAAAGGCATTGCTTAGGATTAAAAATCCGAAGATTCCAATTAATAGTGGCTGCCAGAAACGGCGATCGCTTATTACCTTCTTAAAAGTCTTCCCCCACGGCTGCTTTGGATTTTCTTTGCGCAGCTTTAATCCATACAGAACTAGGACAGGAAGAAGCGGTAAAGACACAAATCCATAGGCAGGATCTTTGGTGCAAATTGCGATTATTCCTAACAGCGCTCCCCATCGATAATCTGATAGGTGTTGGTGTTTTAAAATGCGTCCGTAAAAGATTAGAAATCCCACCAACCAAAACAACATTGGAATATCAAGATTGGTGATTTTAGCGTAGTACACATACACCGGAGTTAGGGCAAATATCAACGCTGAAAATAGTCCCGTTCTTACATTAAAAACTTCCTTGCCAAGCTGATAGATTAGGGCGATTACTCCCATCCCCATTAATACCGATAGGATTCGCCCCAACAGGAACAGTAATGTATAGGTATTGTCGCTACTGCGGTCAATAAGTCCCAGCTTTGCCAGTGCCAGTACGGGCATATAGGAAATCGATAGTAGGTAATAGTGAAACGGCGGATATTTATAATGCCAACCGTTAGCAAACCCTAAATCAATCGCCTCCAAAACCTTCTCAGGAACCAGCTCATCCGCCGCCCATCCCAAACGGTCCGGTAAGCCCCACTGAATCCCTGGAATCGCGATCGCCCCCGCCAGCAAAACGATTGCAATTAGTGCTAAATTCTGAGGCTGCCGCAGGGTTTGCCAATGACTACTTAACCGTGGGAGCCGCAAAAATTCCATAATCGGTTTGGGTTCAAAGCCCCGCCAAAAATCCCGCCAAAATCCACCCAACCTTACCAGTAATGACTTCCAACGCCCCCATCCCGCGCCCCACCCCCTCAACCCTGGGCGATCGCGAGGTGCCGCTGGAAGGAACCCACTTGCAGGGAAAACGGGTGGCGCTGCTGATTTCCGGGAGCATCGCCGCCTATCGATCGCCCGATATCGCCCGAGCCCTGCGTCGCCAGGGAGCCGATGTGGTGGCCTTTGCCTCCGACGAAGCCCTGCGCTATGTGACCCGCGATGTGCTGGGCTGGAGCACCACTAACCCGGTGATTACGGAGCTAACCCCCGCCGCCGAACACCTTAGCGACGATCGCCCCTTCGCCGCCTACGTCCTCGCCCCCGCCACCTACAACACTCTCAATAAATTCCGCCACGGCATCGCCGATACAGTTTTGAGCAGTGCCCTCGCGTCGGCGCTAGGAAGATCTTGGCAGCGATCGCTAGACCCGAACTTTCCCGAAGCAGAGCGCCCAAAAATTCTGGTTGCCCCCTGCATGCACGGCAGCCTACACACCCCAATCCTCGATGAAACCCTGGCAGCGTTGCAATCCTGGGGCGTGCGCATCATTCCCCCCCGCGACGCCTACGGAAAACACAATCTGCCCGACCCCGTGGCGATCGCCGCCGAAACCTGCCGAGCTGTCAGCCAGTCGCCATTGCGCCATAAAAAAATCCTGGTCACCGGCGGACCTACCCCCGTCCCCATCGACAATGTGCGCCATTTAACCAATAAATTCACCGGGCGGCTGGGAATGGCGATCGCCGAGGAGCTATACCGCCGAGGAGCCGATGCCCACCTAATCCACGGCCAAGGCACCACCACGCCCCCAAGATGGCTGCCCCACGCGATCGTCCCTACCTACGACGCCTACCGTAACGCCATCCACACCCGCCTCGCCGAGACTCCTTATCACGCTGGAATCTTCTCTGCCGCCGTCGCCGACTATGCCTCCGAAACCGTCCACCCCGGCAAACTCCCCAGCGGCAGCGCGTTAGACATAAC
>JBCCTE010000006.1:0-17088 GCA_039198915.1 Cyanobacteria bacterium P01_D01_bin.73
AAGACCACCCGGTAATAGGTGGTAGGTGGAAGTGCAGCAATGCATGAAGCCGAGCCATACTAATAGACCGAGGGCTTGACCTCTTACTTGGCTTTCATTACTCGCAAGCTACTAAACATTACTTTTCAGCTTTTCTGTCTCCTTCTTCTTTCATAGGTCTTCTCCTGGTGTCTATGGCACGGTGGAACCACGCCGACCCTTCTCGAACTCGGTTGTGAAACGCTGTAGCGGCGACGATAGTTAGGACGTTGGTCCTTGTCAAAATAGCTCGATGCCAGGGCTATACTTAAAACAAAACGGGGTGTCCCTTCAACAAAGGGTCACCCCGTTTTGACGTTGCAATGGATATATTTCTGCGCAATTCATTTCTTTCTTACAAGTGTTAGTCCATCACCGATAGCCAGAATGCTGATATCGACTCTAGTATCACTTTGTAAATTGTTATTAAATTTGATTAGAGCTTGAGTTCGTTTATCGTCGGATTGAAGATCGGCCACTCTGCCGCTCCATAAGACGTTATCGATCGCCACAATTCCGCCACAACGAACAAGCTGTAAGCATCGTTCGTAGTAGGCATCATAACTACGCTTATCAGCATCGATAAAGGCAAAGTCAAAGATCTCCTGCCTGCCGCCCTCTATTAGGGCGTCGAGTGTGTCGAGCGCAGGGGCTAATTCCAGAGTGACTTTATTATCAAGACAGGCTTTTTGCCAAAATTCTCTGGCGATCGCCCCAGACTTAGCATCAATATCGCAGGTGGTAACATGTCCGTCATCCGGAAGAGCCAGCGCCATCCAAAGCGTACTGTATCCAGTAAAAGTGCCAACTTCTAGAACTCTTTTAGCTCCCATAATTTTGAGCAAAAGATTCATAAATTGACCTTGATCCGGCGGGATCAGCATCTGCGATCCGGGTAAGTTAGAACTCAACATGCGAAGTTCACGAAGTATCTCCGGCTCTCGCAAGGAAACCGACAGTAGATACTCATAAAGCTCGGATCCAACCCCGGATGTTTTTTTCGCCATGACGATTCAACAATTTCTTACCATCTGATAAGCAGTATGCAACGGACTCGGAAGGCTCGGTTATCCTTGCTAGGATAGGGGAGCCGTTTTGCAACATCCCATCAGTGTTGCTATTTATCAGGTCAAGTACTGACTAAATAGTACGGACCATCGCAGCCTTGCTAATTCATTTTTCTTCGTGAAATCGATGCCATGTCTCAAACAACTCTGCAATCCCAGGTAGTCGCGCAGACAGAGACGGGCTCGGATGTTGAGCTGCGCAAGGTATTCAAGGTTTTTAACGGTGAAACGGCAGTCCGAGGCGTTGATTTAGCCATCGGACAGGGAGAATTTTTCAGCATTTTGGGTCCGTCAGGATGCGGCAAGACGACAACTTTACGGCTGATTGCGGGCTTTGAAACACCGTCGGCGGGCGAAGTTCTGGTGCGGGGACAGTCGATGCTGAACGTGCCGCCGAATCAGCGCCCAGTTAATACTGTATTCCAGAGCTACGCCCTATTCGGTCACATGACGATTTGGGATAACGTCGCGTTTGGTTTGAAGATTAAGGGGTTGACTAAAGCAGAGCTCGAGGATCAGGTTCGCGATGCGCTGGCACAAGTGAAGATGGAATCGTTTGCACGGCGTTATCCGGCGCAGTTGTCGGGAGGACAGCGCCAGAGAGTCGCTTTGGCGCGGGCGTTGGTTAACCGTCCGGCAGTGTTGCTGTTGGATGAGCCCTTGGGAGCGCTGGACTTGAAGCTGCGTAAGGAAATGCAGATGGAGTTGTCCAGGTTGCACCGGGAACTGGGGATGACTTTCGTAATGGTGACTCACGACCAGGAAGAAGCGCTAAGTTTATCGGACCGAATTGCGGTTATGAATGAAGGACGCGTTGAGCAGGTGGGAACGCCAAGTGAGATTTATGAGTCGCCACGGACGCCGTTTATTGCTGATTTTATTGGAGAGACCAATCTATTTCGAGGTCGATTAACTCAGGCGGAACGGGGTGGTTGGCAAGTTGAAACAGACCATGGATTGCTTTTAGCAGTGCGCTCAGCTGAGGATTGGCAGCCCAATGGTAGTGATGCGATCGCCGTCAGCGTCCGCCCCGAGAAAGTTGGTTTAAGCCTGTATCCACCGGAAGCTAAGGGCAATTGTTTTGAAGGGCAGTTGCAAAACATTATGTACCTCGGTACCCATGTTCACTACACGGTTGCACTGCGTTCCCAAGAGCAGATCACGGTAATGCAGGTGAATACTGGGGGAGAAATGCCCACAATTGGAACCCAAGTTTATGTTCACTGGTCTGCTCAGGACGGACTGGCGATGCCCGCTTAATGCTGCCGACTTCAATTGACGATGGACTCCTTAGGAATAGGCTAAGGTGATGGGAGCTTTGGACTTTATTGGCTACGCTTTGCTAAGGTTATGCGACTTCGGCGACGGATAATCTCGGCAGGCTCGCAGGTCGGTAACAGGTTTCGATAATTTGCTTTTGCTGTTTTGGCTTTTGAGTGACGATGGCTGGCGCTGGTTATTCTCGACGATCTTTTTTGAAACAAACGACAGCGGCGGCGATGGGGCTGTCTCTGTCTAGTTGTGGTTGGCGCTTGGCCAATGTACGCCCCAATAAGAATGCGGCGGCGCAGGATACGGACAAGCTCTACATATTCACCTGGGCAGGTTACACGGACAAGGCGCTGTTGGAGCAGTTTGAAACGGAGACCGGAATTTCGGTCGTTGTGGATATTTATGATTCCAACGAGGCAATGTTAGCCAAGCTTCAGTCCGGTGGGGGCGGTGCCTACAGCATTGTTTATCCGTCGGACTATATGGTGCGGCGGATGCGGGATTTGGATTTGCTTCAGAAGCTGGACCGCGATCGCATCAGTGGATTGGGCAGCTTGTTTGAGCCCTACCAAAATCCAACCTATGACCCCAATAATCTCCACAGTGTGCCGGTTTCCTGGGGAACAACAGGATTGGTCTACAACCGCAAAGCACTGGGCACGGAGCCTACGGATTGGGATTTTCTGTGGGAGAAGAGAGAAAAGTTAACTCGGCGTATGACGTTGATGAACGATACGCGGGAAACTATGGGCGCGTCGCTGCGGCGGCTAGGCTTTTCCTATAACTCGGAGAAGCCTGAAGCCATTAAAAAGGCGTTTGAAGCGTTGCAGGAAATCAAGCCGTTTCTGGCAAACTTTACGACGGATGCCTGGCGCGATCGCATTGTGGCGGGAGATTTATCCGTAGCAATGGGCTATTCGGTGGATGCCGTCGGAGTTGAGACCGAAAACTCTGATTTAGGCTACGTTATTCCAGCGAGTGGAGCATCCCTATGGACCGATACGATGGCGATTCCGGTGACCGCGCCGAATCCTGATGCAGCTCACGCCTGGATTGACTTTATGTTGCGCCCCGACGTGGCAGCTTCAGTAACGAAATCGCTGTCCTTTGCAACACCAAGCCGAGACGCCTTTGAGCTGCTGCCTCCTAGCATCTCAGAAAACCCCAGCCTGTTCCCGCCAGACGATGTACTGGCGAAGTGTGAAGGATTAGCGCCGGTTGGCGCTTCGACGGCTCTGTACGAACAGTACTGGAACCAGCTAACTAGTGGCTAATCGCTGTTGGCAGTCCATGATGCTTGCAATCCATGCCCAACCTCCCCTCCAAGTGTTAATGGTGGTTAACAAAGGCTTGGGCAAGATATCTTAGACACAGTCTTAAGATTAAGTTCTAAAGTTTGACGGCAATCTGGCAGATTATCGCTGCATGTCCTCGACGCGACGCCCACTTGTTGTGATTTCAAATCATTTTTCCTCGCCGAAGCCGTGACTCAGACAGCACCTTCCTCTACCTCACCTGGACCTGTAGATGGTTCGCCCGGTGCCTCCAAAAAGAATTGGGTTGGACCGTGGACTCTTCTGGGACCGCCAGGACTATGGCTGGTGCTGTTGCTGGTGCTGCCGACGCTGGTAATTTTTGAGCTGAGTTTGGTGCCTGGTATTCGACCGGGAGACCTGGTTAACCCGTCTGGGTTAGAAAATTACACGCAGATTTTTGAGTCTGTTTATCTGCGGGTGATGTTGCGATCGCTATTGTTCGCGATTGGAACGACAGTGATCAGCTTAGTTTTAGGCTTCCCGGTAGCTTACTGGATCGCATTGATGTCGCCCAAGCGCTGGCGCAATTTACTGCTAGTCGCATTTATTCTGCCCCTGTGGACGTCTTCACTGCTGCGGTCCTACGCCTGGATTTCAATCCTGCGTCCAACGGGAGTGCTGAACTCGTTCCTCGGTATATTCAGCTTGCCAGGGTTAGATATTCTAAATCAATCGCCCGCCGTTCTTGTGGGGATGAGCTACAGCTTTCTGCCCTACATGGTTTTGATTCTTTACTCCTCGCTAGAGAAGTTGGATTTACAGTTACTGGAAGCGGCGTCGGATCTTGGAGCAACTCCAATCCAGTCCTTTTGGAAAATCACGGTGCCCCAAAGCTTTCAGGGGATCGCGGCAGGCTCGTTGCTGGTGTTTATCATCAGCCTGGGAGACTTTATCAATCCGGAGCTGCTTGGGGGGGCTTCTAGCATGACGGTTTCACGCCTAATCTATAACCAGTTTTTGGGACCCACCCAGAACTGGGGATTTGGGTCTTCCCTCAGCATGATTATGATTTTTGCGGTGAGTGCGGCGGTAGCCTTACTGATTCGCTATGGTGATACATCATCTGGAAAAGTCTAGGGTTTACGGTCATCTACAGCTAAGTTTTTTACGCCCATTACGCAGTCGTTTTTAGGGGCGATCGCCCGAAGAACATCGCAACAGCGCAAGATTTCCATGAGTGCAACCCAACCGAGTCTGGACCAACAGGAGGACGTCACCGAGACCATGGCCAAGCCAAAGCTAAGAATTTCCTGGCAAGGGGCATTTTCAACGGTGATGTACTTTTTGATGTACTTACCGATTTTGGTGCTGACGGTCTACAGCTTTAATGAATCCCCCTACAGCGCGGGTTGGAAGGGATTCACCTGGCGATGGTACAGCCAACTTTTTGGCGATACGCGAATTCTGACGGCGCTGCGCACTAGTCTGGCTGTGGCGTTTTTGGCGGTCGGACTCTCAGCGGTGTTGGGCACGATGATGTCGGTGGGGCTGTCGCGCTACAAGTTCCGCGGCAAAAAGCTTTACCTAGGCATGTCCTATTTGCCGACAATTGTGCCGGATATTGCCATGGCGGTGGCGACGTTGGTATTTCTGGCGGCGCTGGCTATTCCCCTTAGCCTGTGGACGATCATTGCGGCGCACGTGGTGTTTTGTTTGGCGTATATCGCGATCGTCGTGTCCACTCGCCTGGCAGATTTAGATCCCCACCTAGAGGAAGCGGCTTTAGACCTAGGAGCTACGCCGGTTCAGTCCTTTTTCAAGGTTTTGCTGCCCCAGCTTGCACCAGGAATCTTGTCAGGCTGCTTGCTGGCGTTTGTGCTGAGTTTGGATGACTTTTTGATTTCTAGCTTTACCGCCGGCAGTGGAGCAACGACGCTGCCCATGGAGATTTTTAGCCGCATCCGCACCGGCGTTAAGCCCGATGTCAATGCCCTTAGCGTGTTACTGATTTTGTTCTCTGGGGCGATCGCCTTTGCCGGTGAATACGTTCGATACCGTAACCAGGCCAAGAAAACAGGCTGATGAAACGACTGTTAGCTAAGCTCGTCTCGATTTTGCTTATTGTTCTGGCTGTTGGCATTGCAGTTATTTCCTACAGTTTCCACGTTGAGCCGGCATGGATTGAAGTGGTCGAGATCCAGGAAACACTGCCGCGTCTGTCACCGGACTTTCAAGGATTTAAGATTGCCCAAATCAGCGATCTACACGTAGGCAGGTTGCTGGGTGAAGCGCAACTTACTAGCATCATTGATCTGGTAAACCAGCAGAAACCTGACCTGGTAGTAATCACAGGTGATTTTGTTACTCTCCATCCTGAACGGTATGCCGACACGCTAATTTCTGGTCTGCAAAGATTATCAGCACAGCAGAAGACGTTGAGTGTCCTGGGAAATCATGATTATTGGAGTGACCCGATTGAAGTTCGGCGGATTTTACAAGACGGAAACATTCTTGATTTGAAGAACTCGGTTTACACCATTCAGAGGGGTGAAGGCCAGTTACAGATTGCAGGAATTGATGATATCTGGTCGGGTGAGCCAGATTTTGAAGCAGTTCTGAAGCAGCTACCTGAGGAAGGGGCAGCTATCCTCTTAGTCCATGAGCCGGATTTTGCCGATACCAGCAGCGCAACTGGGCGCTTTGATTTAGAGCTTTCGGGTCACTCCCACGGGGGGCAAATTCGCCTGCCATTGATAGGGGCTTTGTGGTTTCCGCCCTATGGCAGAGTCTATCCTGAAGGGCGATATGAGGTTGGGGAGATGGTGCATTATACGAACCGTGGCGTTGGGATGATGCGCCTTAGAGCACGGCTGCTGTGTCGCCCCGAAATTACGGTCTTTACGTTGCAAGCACCTGCATAGTTAAACTTCGCCAGCGTTAGATGCCATGACTTTTGCCGATAACCCAGTGGCGACGGAAAAAGCGAGCAAGGGAACTTTCTTCTAGGGATAAGTAAATTGGGCGACCGTGGGGACAGGTGCGAGCATTTTGAGTTTGCTGCCAGTTATTTAGCAACGTCTGCATGTCAGTTAGATCCAGAGGCGTCCCATTTTTGATGGCGGTTCGGCATGCTACCGCCGCTCGGGCTCCGTCATAGTCGTTGATCGCCGCCAATTCGCGCACGGCCGATTCCAAATCTTCTCGATCCAGCAATGGTGAAGGGACGCTGCGAATAGCCCAGAGATTGTCGCCAAACTCATCACACTCAACGCCGATGCGCTCCAGCCGATCACGATCGCCCTCCGATAGCCCTTGCAGAACCAGAGCCTTTGGAAGAGGAGTCATTTTCCAGCGATCGCCCAGCTTTTCATACAGCACCCGCTCATGGGCAACATGCTGCTCAACTAGCCACAGACCACCGGGATGCTCCGCCACGATATAGGTCTGATTGACCTGACCAACGGCACGCAATTTTGGTAGCGCCGGTTCCAGAGGTGTGGAAGTTGCGCTCAGTTCCAGCTCTGAGTCCGGGGAATCACTGGACTTGGATTCAACCTGATAAATCCCCTTCGGTTCAGCAACCTTAAGCAGTTTTTGAACTCGCTTGGTTTGGTAACCGTCGGGGTGCTGGGTAGGGGTGATCGCTAGGGTATCCGCGATCGCCTGACGCAGTTGCGCAACCCACCACTCTCCCTGGCGCAGGTAAATTTCCCGCTTTGATGGCGTCCGGTTCCAGTCCACCCACCCCGACGGTAGGGTCAGGTGCACTATGGCAATGGGATGGCGATCGCGGGGCAGCGTGCGATAAAACGCCGACGTAATGGCAGTGGTCAATTCTGGCATTTGCACCAATCGACCGTTCACCATCACCCGCACCCAATCCAGCCGTCGACGATGGGCACGATCCGGTAGCCCAATGACGCAATCCACCGTGGCGGAGTCATCAAAGTTAGCGGATGTCCTAGTGGGAGAAGCTTCGGGCGATCGCTCTGGCAGCATCAGTTCACAGCGCCGATATTGCAGATCTGGGCAGCGCACTGAGGTTAAAATCTGCGGCAAAATATCGCGCGCGTTGGCACCGGGTCCCAAGGAAAACCAAAGCCGCTCCTGCTTATAGACCTGCCAGGCGATTTGCGGATGCGCCAAGGCTGCATTTTGAATGGTAGTTTGAATCTGCCGCAACTGTTGGGGCAGGCTTGGCAAACTATCTTGGCGTGCCGGAAGCGGAGCAAAGAGTTGATCAATTTCCACGATGGTCCCGGGGGCGATCGCGACGGGATCCTCAGTCAATGCCTGCCCTTGGGCATCGTAGGTAATCCGCCAGCCCGTTAGCCCCTCGGTGCTATTGACACGACTGGCGATACTTAAGGACGATAATTGCGCCAGACTGTGGAGCGCCTCACCACGGAATCCTAGGCTATTAATGTGATCAAGGTCGGAGCGATCGCGCAGCTTACTGGTGGTGTGGGCGATCGCGGCCAGCCGCAGGGCGATCACGTCCATACCCGCGCCATTATCCACCACCCGCAACCAACCTCGCGTTAGGTCCAACGCCACTGAAATTCGCGTTGCCCCAGCATCCACCGCATTGTCCAAGAGCTCTCGCACTGCCGCCGCTGGAGAATCAATGGTCTCTCCGGCAGCAATAAACTTCACTAGCTCTGCCGACAGTGGCCGCAGACTAGCCACCTCAGAAGCAGCGGAACTCGATAGTGAACGTAGAGTCTCTTCGGTCAACCAGCGATCGCTCAACCCAACTGCACCACCCTAACCAAATTTCTTGTTGAAATTTTCGTTTCACTCTTACCCTGAAATATTCCTCGAAAATATTCTCCACAAAAAAAGCACGATCCCCCTTAAGCGATCGCACTCCGTATGTGTAGTTGCTTGCTAGCTCAGACAGCATTGCAAGTTTGATATGCGATCACGCTCCGCCGATTAGAAGAAGCTACGGGGAAGCGCGATCACGAATAGCTGAGCTGAATCCGGTGACTACGCCTTTGCGGAAAGCTTACGACGTACAGCAGTCACAGCACCCAAACCCAGAAGACCAAAGATCATTCCTGGCTCAGGAACCGGGCGCTTATCAGCGGTGAACAACCAGTCGCTAACACCACCGGTATGCCAGGTCTCACCCTCATCGAAGCTGTACTGTAGCCAGCCCCAACCAACCAGACCGGGCTCAGTGCGGTATCCCTCAGTCAGGTTGAAATAGTTTACAGGAGATCCTTCAGTCCCCTTAGCGCGCAACAAGAAGTCAGTTCCACCGAAGCTCAAAGTACCGGTTCCGTAGCCGCCATCATCACCATTCACAGATGCGATGTCGCCGCGAACAATATCGTTACCCGGTTGAGTGACTTGAGTGTAGGTGAAGTCAATTACTGCAACATCAGTGGTGCCATCAATGTAGCCATCTCCTGCGTCGCCAGGCGAATTGCTCGCGGCATTTGCATCGGCACCACCATATGCGTTACCGGAAATATTGATTGTTCCAGCGTCCATATCGTAGGTCATCACCATGGACGACATGGCATGGTCGAAATCAAAGGTGTACTTATCTCCCTCGCGATCCCCCTCATCCATCAGTCCGTCGAGGCGAAGCCCATAGTAGGGAGAAGCAATACCACCAGCACGGTGACTCCCTAGGTCGTAGGTCATGATGCTGGCAGCTTGGGCTTCGGGAGCTGCAAGACCAACGGTAACGGCGCTGGTCAATCCAATGGCGAGTGCGGGGAAAAGGTTGGAAGTTTTCATGGCTTTGTCGGTACGGAGTAATTGGGGGTAAATCTTGCGCGTCTACGGAAAAACCCTGAGTTCAATCTGGTTAAGGTCACAATCTCAACTGGTTGATTTACGCCAGCGGAAGACTTTGAAATTTAACGAGAGGGAAATTTACGAAGGTTTCTTTTTCGCCTGTGAAACCATCATAGGCGCGAGTTTTCTTGGTTTGTTAAAGCTTCTATGAAGATAGGGCACTTTTCATATGAAGTTCTCGTGAAGCTCTTTCAAAGAGGACTTTATTTGATCCCATTTAGAGATTTTTTCAACCCGGATCGAGGAGATCTATTTAACGTCTGCATACGGAGTAGTACGGAAAGAGCAAAGGGTTAGCTGGGGCATAGCAGCTCATCTCAAATACCGCAAAGCCTTTTAAATCAAGAAGTACAGACCAGAGGGTTACTCCCTGTGGGGCAATTGTCCCTCATGAGACATCAGCAGTATTAATTAATACGATTTTGTTCAGCTACCCATGGAAAACTTGCGGAAAATTTTGCACTGGAGGATCAGGCAAAAACAAAAAAAGTCGAATCCATTTTGTTAAGAAACAGAAACATTTTGAGTTTTAGTTACTCACAATCCAATTTTCCTTGTTCTGGAGAGCGCAATTTGAAGAGTGCGCGGCTAAAAATTTGATGTCAGCTTCATATAAAAAAGCCTTCCCCGTGCGCTGACAGGGAAGGCTTCACCTTTTATTGGGTTGACTGCCCGAGATTGGTAATGGGTGCTTATCTAGCGCTTTAGCCCAGAGAGCACTGACTTACGAGGCATTAGAGAGCGTTGAAAGGAACAACGGGTCCTCCGTTTTGGCTGATGGGGATAACTGAGTTGGGAGCGACGCCTTCCAACGTTGCCAGGATTTGAGCGCCGGAGCGGACCTCCACACCGATCGCATTAGCCACCAGCTGCACCTCACCGAGGGTAACGCTGCTGTCAAGGACAATCACGTCGCTGCGGCTATCGAAGTTGCGAATGATATCAAAGCCGCCGTTAGCGCCAATGATGAACTGGTCGGAGCCGCGACCGCCGATTAGGACGTCGTTGCCCAGTTCGCCTACAAGTACGTCGCCGCCGTCGCCACCGATTAGGGAGTCGTCGCCAGCGCCACCGTTGAGGATATCTGCGCCTTCGCCACCGTGGAGGGTGTCATTGCCTTCGTTACCGAAGAGGCGATCGCTACCAGCCCCGCCGCACGCGGTATCGTTACCCGCGCCGCCGAGGATGGTGTCGGAACCGTCGCCGCCGCATAGGGTGTCATCGCCGCGATCGCCTGCCAGGAGGTCATCACCGCTTTCGCCCCAAATAACGTCTTGCCCTTGACCACCGAAGGCGGTGTCATCACCGGTGCCGCCGATTAGGCTGTCGTTGCCGCCGTTGCCGTAGATTTCGTCGTCTTCGTCGCCGCCGAAAATCATATCGTTGCCCTGGTCATTCACCGTCGGGTCGGAGCTGCCGCCGTAGATGATATCGCTGCCGCGATCGCCGGAGATTAGGTCGCTGCCTTCGTCGCCGTAGAGGACGTCGTTGTCCTTGCCACCGAAGACACCGTCATCGCCTCTACCGCCGTTGATTTGGTCCTGACCCTCGTTGCCGAACAGCCAGTCATTGCCAGGGTTGCCGAAGATGATGTCGCGATCGACCTCGGGACCCACGGGGACGGAGTTGGAGATGCCACCAGTGACGAAGTCGTTGCCGAGACCGGCGGTGACAACGTCGTTGCCGGAGTCTGCGGAAATCGCATCGTCGCCAGGACCGCCAAACAGCACGTCATCAACGGGACGACCGATGATGGGCTGGCGGGGAGAGTTGGGGTCAAAGCCGCGTAGGGCAACCTGCTGCTCCAGGTTCGGCACGATGGGGCAGGGGCAGGAGTCGTCAGCGATACCCAGGTTGTCGGTAAATTGCAGTTCCGTTAGCTGCGCCGCATCAACGCCCGCCAAGGTTGCCAGCAGTTCGCCGTTGGCGGAAACCGTTGCACCTACTTCCGAAGCGCCGATATTGATGTCGCTAAAGGTCAAGCCGTCCAGGGCAATCAGGTCATCGCCGATGCGGAAGTCCTGAATTAGGTCAGCGCCGGCACCTTGGCGGAGGATAAAGCGATCGCGTCCAGCTCCACCGCGCAACGTATCGAAGCCGATGTCGCCGTCGATGAGGTCATCACCGCGATCGCCGGAGACCTTGTCGTTACCGCGTCCTGCGAAGATGCCGTCATCACCATCGTCACCGTTGAGGCGATCGTCGCCGCGGTTCGCCAGGATGATGTCGTTGCCTTCGCCGCCACAGATATGGTCGTCGCCGTCGCTGGGAACGCCGATATTGCCGGTGCCGCCGATGATAGTGTCGTTACCTTCGCCACCGCAAATAGTGTCGGAGCCGCGATCGCCCAGGAGATAGTCGTTGCCGCCTTGCCCCCAAATCACGTCGTCGCCCTGACCACCGCGAACGGTATCAGCATCTTCACCACCCAGCAGACTGTCGTTGCCCAGGTTACCTAGGATTACGTCGCTGCCGTCGCCACCGAAGATAAGGTCATCGCCGTCCTCTGCGTCACGGATATTGCCGTTGCCACCGTAGAGGGTGTCATCGCCCGCTTTACCCAGCAGGGTGTCGTTGCCGCGATCGCCGAATATAAAGTCGCGACCGAAGCCACCGTCGGCGAAGTCTCGACCGCGACCGCCGAAGATGACATCGTTGTCGTTGCCGCCCCTCAGGCTATCGTCGCCGCGACCGCCCAGTAGGCGATCGTCGCCCTCGCCGCCGTCTAGGTAATCGCCCGACTCGTCCACATTGGCAGTATTGCCGGTGCCGCCGTAGAGGGTGTCGTTGCCCAGCTCACCGCGAACGGTGTCTTGACCCAGGTCGCCGAACAATAGGTCGTTATCTTTGCCGCCCCAGATGCCATCGTTGTCGCGACCGCCGTAGACGGTGTCGTTACCTTCGCTGGCTACCAGGATGTCGTTGCCTGCATTGCCCCAGATTTCATCGCGATCGAAGTTGGGACCCACCGGCTCCAGGCTAAAGACACCGCCAAAGATGGTGTCGTCGCCCTGCTCACCTTGCAGGGTGTCATTGCCGCGACCGCCGCGAACGATGTCGTTGGCGATCGTAGCTTCTAAGAAGTCGTCACGCTCATCACCCAGGAATAATCCCAGGGGAACGCCCGCCAGAGAGAAGTCGCCGGTATCAGGCAAACCATCGGGTTCGAGGATTTCATCGGGGCACTCGCAATCGCAGTCCTCAGGGGTGGACTCGTCTTCCGCCTCGATAAAGTTCTCTTCCGTCAACTGCTCCGGTAGGACACACAACAGCACGGCTAGGGTTTGGTCACCCAGGCGAATTAGGGTGCTGTGACCATCAGCGCTAGTGCTTAGGGTCAGCATATCGAAGGTGACCCCCGCCTCTAGGGCGATAAAGTCTTCGCTGACGTTGAAGTCAACCACGGTGTCGGTACCGGTGGCGGCGACACGCAGTTGAATGGAATCGCTGCCAGCGCCACCGACGATGGTGTCATCACCGTTGTCGCCGTCTAGGTAGTCGTCACCGGTGCCGCCGAAGACCAGGTCATTACCCTGACCAGCGCGGATGGTGTCATCACCTTCGTCGCCGCCAATAGTGTCATCGCCCCGGTTTGCAAATACCAGGTCATTACCGCGACCGGCAACGATGAAGTCGCCCGCGTCTTCCGGCAGATTGGGGTTGGCATTGCCGCCGTAGATGGTGTCGTCGCCGTCGTGACCGCAGATGGTGTCCGAGCCCAGGTCGCCGAAGATAACGTCGTCGCCTTGGTTGCCGTGGATTAGGTCATCGCCGCGACCACCGCGCAGTTCGTCATCGCCGAAGCCGCCGACGATGGTGTCGTTTCCGTTGTTGCCGTTGACGACGTCGCTGCCAGCGCCACCGAACAGAACGTCGTTGCCGATGGGCTCGGGGTCGTTGGGGTTGCGGTTGCCGCCGAAGATAGTGTCGTCGTCGAGACCGCCTTCGATGGTGTCGTTGCCCTTGTCACCCAACAGCAGGTCGCGACCGGTGCCTCCCAAGACGCGGTCTGCACCTTGTCCTGCGTGGATTCGGTCCTTGCCGGATTGACCGTGGATTACGTCGTTGCCGGTGTTGCCGAAGATGGTGTCTTTACCTTCGCCACCTTGGATAACGTCGTTGCCGCGCTCGCCTCGTAGGATGTCGGCACCAGCGTCACCCCATACCAGGTCGTCGTCGCGACCGGCGGTGATGCTGTCGTTACCGTCGCCGCCGAGGAGAGTGTCGTTGCCACGGTTGCCCGCGATAATGTCGCGTCCCAAGCCGCCTTCGATTAGGTCGCCCAGGTCGCCATCGATGCGGTCCACGTTGCGGTTGCCGCCGAACAGGGTGTCATTACCTTGGCTACCCACCAGGGTGTCGGAGCCGCGATCGCCCGCCAGCCAGTCGTTGTCCTTACCACCAATAGCGTAGTCATCGCCTTGACCACCGAATACCGTATCGAATCCTTCGCTGCCCTGGAGGTAGTCGTTGCCGACGCCGCCTTGGAGGAAGTCACGGTCTTCGTTGGGACCCACCTGGCGAGAGGTGCCAACGCCGCCCACTAGGGTGTCGTCGCCGCGCTCCCCAAAGAGGATGTCGTCACCGGCGCTACCTTCAAGCTGGTCATTGTCGCGACCGCCAAGCAGTAGGTCATTGCCAGCACCGCCAGCCAAGGTGTCTTCGCCGCGGTTACCGAAGATGATGTCGGAGCCGGGACCGCCGTGGAGGCGATCGCGACCATTGGGGTCATCGGTGCCGAAGCGGTTGGTGCTGCCGTAGATGGTGTCGTTGCCGCGCTCACCGTCGATGGAGTCGTTGCCGAATTCACCAAAGATTTGGTCAGCATCCTTACCACCGAAGAGCAGGTCGCCGTCTTGACCGCCCCGAAAGATGTCCACGCCCAGGCTGCCGTGGATGGTGTCGGAACCAGCGTTACCGAAGAGCACATCGCGATCACTACCGGGAGCGTTGATATTGCCGCCAACGCCGCCGAAGATAAGGTCGCCCGCTTCGTCACCCTCAATGGTGTCGTTGCCCGCGTCGCCAGCCAGGATATCGAAGGCGGGACGACCCTCAATTAGGTCATTGCCCTCAAATCCGCGAATGGCGTCGGGGTTCGGCGTACCGATTAGCACCTCGTCTTGGCTGCTGGTATCCGTCGGCAGGATTCCACCCGGAATAAATGCCGCCAGCGGGAACTCCAGCTCGGGAGTTTGCTGCACGTTAAAGGAAGGAACATGGGGGCGATCGGGGAAGGCTACGGAGTCAAGCACCGGCTCTTCCTTACACACTTCACAGATTTCTGCTTCCAGAGCCAACAGCGCCTGAACCGCCGCTTCCTTGCGTCGCAAAGATTCCAAGTCAACCGTCGGCTGCTGCTGCTCAACCACAGGCAGCGGCGGAGGAGGAGGCAAGGTGCCGCTGGGAGCGTCGGGCGTAATCACCGGAGGAACAGCCGGCGGAATAGGCTGGGATTTCTCGCCAATTACGATTTCCGCAGGGCTTTGATCCTGAAGACCGGTGGAGTCGATCGCCACAAATTGAATGCGGACGCCCATAAAGCTCGGTCCTGCCTCAAAGGTGAGGAACTGAGCTTGATAGGGCGTAATCAGGTCACCCGCTTGGACCACAGTGGGACCAACGAGGGGGTCGTTGATAATCAGACGCCCTTCGTTGGCAGAGGGTACCGACAGAATCCGGAAGAGGTCAATGTTGTCACCGTCGGGGTCGGTACCGCCCAGGGTGTTGGTGCCACCGACGCCAGTGCCGAGGGATAAAGTATCGCCCGCCTCGATGAGGTCGGTGGTGATACCGGTAGTCTCGGGAGGCTCGCTGGTTTTATCAACCGAAATACGAATCTGACCAGCTGTCTGATCCGAAGCACCCGAGGTGTCGACCGAGACGTATTGCAGTTGGACAATGCCTTCGAATCCGTCCGTTGCCTCGAAGACAACGTCGGCAATGCGGTTGGCAGAAATTTGCTGTCCTGCGGCGATCGCCACCCCATCCAGTCGCAAAACACCTTCGCTAGCGGAGGGCACGGAGTCAAAGCGGAAGAAGTCCAACTGTCCTTCGGGGTCAACGCCACCCAGAGTGCTGAGGGTAACGGAATTACCATCGGTGACCTGGAAGCTAGCGTCGTCGGTTTCCGGCGGAACGTTCTGACCGGTATTGGGCAAGAACACCGTTGCCGGAGTGGGATCCTGAGTGCCCTTGGTATCTGTCGCTGCGTAGGTGAAGGAGTCGCTGCCGTTGTAGTTCAGCGGCGCTTCGTAGAACAGACGGGTCAGCTCATCGGGAGTTAGGGGATCCCCAGGCTGAATAATCCGCGAGTTGTTGCCGGAAGGATCATTCAGGTACAGGGTGCCGCCCGCGGGAATCGTCAGGATGGTGTAGAAGTCCACCGAGTCGCCCGTGTCGGGGTCGCTGCCGCCAAGCCCAGTTAGGTTCACCGGCGTGGTGTCGTCCACCGCAATCGAGGTGGTAACGGTTTCGGGAGCGCGATTTTCCGGCTCAATGGTCACCGTTGCCGGGGTGGGATCTGCTGCACCGTTCTTGTCCGCCGCCGAGTAGGTGAAGGTGGTGCCGGTGAAGCTGTCGCTAGCATCAAAGAACAGATTTTGAATCGCATCGGGCGGTAGCTGGTCGCCGACGCTGACGCGGTTGTTCAGAGACGGATCGCCCAGGTACAGGATGCCCTGGCTTGAATCGGGCAGAGAGTCGATAACGAAGTAGGACGGTCCCGGATTGGGGTTAGCACCGGTGGGCGCATCCAAATCGCTGCCGTCTTCGGGGTCAGAGCCGCCCAAGGTTTGCGCCGACGGAATACCGGTGGACAATGCCAAGCGCACCGCCTCATCGGGCTTAGCTGCAAAGGTTGCCGGGCGCGTCTCGGGGCTGGCGTTACCAGGGGAGATGAAGTAGGTCGCCGGAGTGGGGTCAACGTTGCCCTGGTTATCGATCGCCGAGAAGGTGAACTGAGTGGGCGTATTGAAGCCGTTGTCTGCCTTGAATACCAGCGATTCGATTTCTGTTGGGCTCAGGCGATCGCCCACATTCACCATGGTTTCAACACCGCTTACCACCAGCAGCAACATGCCGTCGCTGGGCAGGGAATCGATGCGGAAGCCTTCCACCGTGCCATCGGAGTCAGAGCCGGGGAACGAGGAGAAGGTCAGGTCAACCCGCGCTTTGGACTGCACCGTGGCAAATCCGCCTTGGGTTTCCGGCGATGCCGACGCGCCAGAGGTCAAGGTCACCGTTGCCGGGGTGGGGTCGGGAGTGCCCTGGTCGTCGATCGCCACATACTCAAAGGTATCGCCGTTAAACGTACCGGGGTCATTCGCCGTAAACACCAGATTTTGTAACTGGTTCGCCGGGATATCGGTGGTCAAGGTGACCGGGTTACCGCCCAGGGTCAAGGTGCCGTTGGTAGGCAGCGTGGTGATGCGGAAGATATCCAGGTTGCCTTCGGGGTCAGCGCCGCCCAAGGGCACGTTCGTTAGGGGCAGAGTGCCGCCAGCGGGAACGGTGCCGGTAGCATTGTCGGTTGTGGGAGGCACCGTTCCCGCTGGCGGCACTCTGCCCCTAACGAACGTGCCCTTGGGCGGCGCTGACCCCGAAGGCAACCTGGATATCTTCCGCATCACCACGCTGCCTACCAACGGCACCTTGACCCT
>JBCCTE010000007.1:0-17050 GCA_039198915.1 Cyanobacteria bacterium P01_D01_bin.73
TCAACCCCGGGTTTAGTACATCTGAATTCAATACTTTTTGAGCCATGGGAAAGGTCTGTGACCAGATTTTGAAGCCTGAGCTTAATAGCTCACTAGAGGGCTGACAATTCAATAGTTGGACAGAGTGATTTTTGCTCTACTTCATTCTTAAGGGGCAACCTTACAACTATCGGAATAATTTGACAAATCTAAATTGAATTTTCTAAAAGAAACCCACTGACAATTTCAGGCTGATTAGACTTAAAAACATATATTTCCTCGCCGCTGCTGGCACAAAGATTAAGTTTCTTGGTGAATAGGCCTGTAAACACAGCAGATGTTGCGGTTGCGTTATTGCAGAAGATGTTTGTAATAGTTTGATGCTCGATATCTCTGGGTTCAAATCATCTTAAATTAAGTAAAGATTAAGTCGGTTTGGTTGATGTAACTTGCTCATCACATTGTTAGCTGTCTATGTTTGTTTTCCTGTCAAAACTGCTGCCGCTGTTCATCTACCCGTTGGGATTGGCTTGTTTGTTGCTGGTCACGGCTTTGGTTTTGCTGATGTGGCGGCAGGTGCGGTGGGCAATGGTGGCGATCGCCCTAGCTCTAGTAATAATCCTGGGGGCAAGCAATGGCTGGATATCGGCGGCACTGGTTAAAAGCTTGGAGGATCAGGCGATCGCGCTGCAAGAATCTACCAGTGGATTGCCCTATCCAGAGTTACCCGCAGCGGATGCGATCGTGGTGTTGGGCGGTGGGATTAAGGCTCCGCTATATCCTCGCCAGCAGATGGATTTAGCAGAGGAGGGCGATCGCGTTTTATACGGGGCGCGGCTTTGGAAGGCAGGGAAAGCGCCGATGATGGTGATGACTGGTGGGCGGATTCAGTGGCGAGGCACTGGGGATGCAAAAACTGGGGAGGCGGGGGATATGGCAGAGCTGGCAGCGACGCTGGGAGTTCCCGCAGACAAGATTGTGATGGAGACAGCGTCGCTGAATACTCGACAAAATGCTACTTACACAGCGCAGGTGTTGGACGGTACGGAAGTTAGGCGAATTTTGCTGGTGACGTCGGCGATGCATATGCCCCGATCCTGGGCAATTTTTAAGCGGGCGGGATTTGAACCCATTGCCGCACCGACAGATTTCTTGATTACCGATGCGGACAATGAAGAAAGGGGAAATACGGCGGCGGCGATCGCCCTAAACCTCATGCCTGACGCCGATAATCTACGGGGCTTAACTCGCGCCCTCAAGGAGTACGTAGGCACATTTGTGTACTGGATTCGTGGCTGGCTGTAGGTTTAATCGTCGGCAGACTCTGGGGAAATGGCGTTGTAAATGGCGGAGTAGTCTTCGTTTTGTAAGCCAGAGTTGACCGCTTGACCCACTACCTGGGCGATCGCCTCCACAACTGTTGTGTTTACCCCGTAGGCTTCGGCGGCTTGGGCGAATAGGCGAGTGTCCTTGAGGAGATGCTTGGTGGGGAAGTTAGGGTTTGCAAAGTTGCGATCCACCATACGCTGGAGCTTTTTATCGAAGGTGGGGGCGTACAGAGCGCTGTCTCGCAGGATGGCCATAAAGATTTCCAGATCAATACCTGCCTGCTGCACTAATCCCAGGCTGGCGGCGAAGCCACTGGTGAGGCTGGCGATGAGTTGATTTAAGGCAAGCTTGAGGGCGGCGGAACTGCCAATGACCCCCACAAGCTGCGGCTCCGGTCCAAGGATTTTCAACAGCGGTAAATGCTCATCAAATTGCTCAGAGGTGCCGCCCGCCATTACCAGCAAAGTGCCGGTTTTTACCTGGGGAATGCTGCCTAGCACAGTGGCTTCCAGGTAGCTAGCACCTGCGTCGGTGACGCCTTGGGCGATCGCCTGGGTTTCCTGGGGGGCGATCGTGCCCATTTGAATCACCGTTTTGCCTTTAAGAGCAGCCTTGGCTTCGTTGTTGGTCAATAGGCTGTCTTGCAGGGCAGCGTAGTCACTGAGCATGGTGAGGATTACTGGACTGGCGGCGATCGCCTCGGCCGCGCTGCCAGCAATTGCGATGTCGGACCTTTCACCTTGAACCGCCTGGGATTTTTCTACGGTGCGATTCCACACGGTGACGCCGTAGCCCGCCTCCGCCAGCCTCACCGCCATGGGAGCCCCCATCAACCCCATGCCTAATACGGTTACGGTTTTGCCACTCTCGGATACTGACTTGGATACTGCCATTTTCTACGCCCAAAATCTGCCGGATACATTTGCCGGATATCGGACTAATAATGGCATGCTGCTGCCCAGTTTTTGGGTGTCGTTTTAAGCGCGTCCGGGGCGGGTGGTGGCAAGCCAGCTTAGGAAAAATTGTGCGAATAAGGTTAGGGCAATCGCGGGTCCGGAGGGGAGATCGAAATAGTAGCTGAGGTGGATGCCTACGGTGCAGCCTATGACGCCGAAGCACGCGGCTAGGGCTAAGGTTCGCCCGAGCGATCGCACCCACAGAGATGCCGTCACTGCCGGTCCCACCAGCAACGCCACCACCAAAATCGTCCCGGCAATTTTCATCGCCGCCACCACCGCCAACGTCACCGCCGCCATCAGCGCATACTGCAAAATTTCCGTTGGCAATCCCGCCGCTGCTGCCCCCACCGGATCGAAGGTAAAGAACAAGATTTCTTTGTAGTGCAGCACTAGCAACGTCAAAATCACCACCGTGGCGATCGCCGCCTGCCCCATATCCCAATAGGTCACGCTCAGCACATCTCCAAACAGCAGCCCTTCCAAATCCACCCTGGTTTTAAACAGGGAAATCAAAATAATCCCCAGACTGAAAAAACTGGCAAAGGATAGCGCCACCGCTGAATCTGCCCGCACCCGCCCCTGACGCTCCAGCCAACTGGCAACACAGGCGCTGGTCATTCCCGCCCCAAAGGCTCCAATGGTCAAATCCCAGCCCAGACTATTGGCGATCGCCACCCCTGGAATTACCGCATGGGCGATCGCATCCCCCAATAGCGACAGGCGCAGCACCACCAAAAACGTGCCCACCACGGGACAAAGCACGCCAATAATCCACCCGGTTACCAGAGCATTGACAAAAAATTCGTAGCCCCACGGCTCCCACAGCCATTCCATCAGCAGTACTTGATAAAAGTTATTTCAATAAGAACTATTTCGAGACTATTGGCCCGATGGTCCATTAGCAACAGCGCTTCAGCCGCAGGGGTTGGTGGCATAGAAGCGATCATTGGTGCAATGGGACCGATCCTCCGCCGCGCCGCCATAGGTGCGCTCCAAATTTTCTGGATTCAGCACCGTTCCTGGGCTACCCATTGCTACCAACGAGCGGTTAAGAAGCACAAGCTGGTCGTAACGGTCTAGTGATCGCCCCCACTCGTGCCCCGACACCACCAGCACCTTGCCCGCCTGGCGTAACTCATCCACCACATCCCACAGCAAAACTTCGCTATCGCGATCCACCCCGGTCAAAGGCTCGTCCAGTAGAAACACCTGGGCATCCTGGGCGATCGCCCGCGCCAGAAAAACCCGCTGCTGCTGCCCACCCGACAGCTCCCCCACCGGCCTCCGCCGCCACTGCCAGACCCCCAGCCGTTCCATAGCGGCTTGCGCTGCCGCCTTGTCATCCTTTTTTAAAAAACGCAACCAACCCCGCTGTACCGTGCGTCCCGTCAACACCGCCTGCTCCACGCAAATGGGATAGGCCCAATCAATCGCCGCCCGCTGAGGCACATAGGCAACAGATTGGCGCTGGCACTTCAGGGAACGTCCGCCATACAAAACCTCCCCTGTCTGTAAGGGAATTAATCCCAAAATGCCTTTAAATAAAGTGCTTTTTCCGGCACCGTTGGGCCCGAGAATCCCCACCAGCTCACCATCACGCACCGTCATCGAAATATCCGACAGGGCAACTCGGTCCCGATACGCCGCCGTCAGATTCTGCACTTCTAGCATGGGGCTCTCTCACCACAATCAGCTCTACCCTGCGCGATCGCCATCCCAGGTGCGCCAGTCAGAACTGTTTCAAAAACGGCTTTAAAAATAGGGTTAAAAACTTAAGATTGAGAGCGATTCTCGCACTGGATCTTAGCATCCTGCTCTGCCGCCAACGGTGCTGCAATCTCCAGCGCGGTATCATCAGCTTCGACAAGGTCTGCAAAGAAATCTGAAAAGTCGGCAAAGGTTGAATAGCGAAACGTACAGAAGATTGCGAAGAACAGGCAGCGAAATATATGGCTAGGCGTAGGAAAAATCGAGTGATCGCCCAAAAACTCTGGTCAATTCACCGGTTAGAAAGACAACTGTACTGGTTCAGAAATACTGAGCAACTTGGGAAATTTCTGGGGGCGATCGCCATCACCTTCGGGCTAATCGCCTGCACCGGACTCCCCTTCCAAGGCAACGGACTCCCCAGCGTCGAAATCACCCTCGTCTCCGTCAACACCACCAAAGCCGCCTACCGCAACATCATCCCCGCCTTCACTCAAGAGTGGCGACAAACCCATAACCAAAACATCATCATCACCCAAAGCTACGGTCCCTCCGGCAGCCAAACCCGCGCCGTCCTCGACGGACTCGACGCCGACCTAGTCCACCTATCCCTGCCGTTAGATATTCAAAAACTAGAGCAGGAGAAGCTCGTCGCCAGCGGCTGGGAAAAAACGCTCCCCAACAACAGCGTCCCCACCGAATCGGCCGTCGCCCTAATCTTCCGAGACGGCAACCCCAAAAACATTCAAAACTGGGAAGACCTGACCCGCTCCGATATTTCAGTCCTAACCGCCGATCCCAAAACCTCCGGCGCCGCCCGCTGGAACTTCCTCGCCCTATGGCAAGCGGGATTACGCAAGGGCAAGACCGAAGCCGCAGCCGAAACATTTACCGGCGAAGTCTACGGCAACGCCCCTATCCTCCCCCGTGATTCCAGGGAAGCCACCGGTATTTTCTATAAGCAATCGCGAGGGGACGTGCTGATTAACTACGAAAACGAAGCCATACTGGCAGCGCAAAATGGCGAAAAGCTCCCCTACATCGTCCCCCCAGACAACATCCGCATCGAAAACCCCGTCGCCTTAGTTGATCGCAACGTCGACAAACACAACAATCGCCAAGCGGCTGAAGCCTTTGCCCAGTTCCTATTCACTCCAGATGCTCAGCGGGAATTTGCAAAAGTGGGCTTCCGTGTCGTTGAAGCCAACATCCAGGCAGAATTTTCTGATGAACACCCACCCCTAACAAAACTAGTGGAAGCATCTAACTTTGGGACATGGTCACAGATTCAAAGGCAGTTTTTTGATAGTGGTGCGCTGTTCGATCAAATGCGCTCATCCTTAAACTTTAATTGATGGGTAGAGCTCCCCGAGGAGCCCTCTAATAGCCTGCAAGAGCCTTGAGACCCCTGAAAATAGAGGCGAAACTAGCGCAGCATTGCACTGTGAATACATAACCCAAGAATGTACTTCGCTTGAAGTAAAGAAAAAAATACTTATTAGAATGGAGTTAGTTACTTTGATAATCTAAGTATTGTTGCTGAGCGGTAGCGAAGGAAGTGATCTAGCATTCTTCCGGTTGGCTAGTGCAGGTGATATCTCTACGTGGCTTGATTGCCATTTATTAAGAGCTAACGCTAAGTGTTGCGGATCGTTAGAGATAAGGAACCATCAACCTGGTGGACCTGTCTTAACGGTTTTACAAAAGTAGCAATAGTGGTGTCGTTAGATTCTTGCTCCTGTCGTAACCAGTTCCAATAAAAGTCCTTGCTGATGGTAAGCTTAAGAGCCAAGTGTTTGCCGGCAGGGCTTAGCAAACAGCGTTAGGAAAGTAGAGCAATGAATCGGGTGATTTCACTCCTGAGCCTAGTTATTAGTGTTGCAGTCGTTGGGGTGAGCGCATACCAAGCAGGCGCGTCGCAGCCCGATTTTGACTCCGCTTCTTCCATAGGCACCCCTCCCCATGAAGCGACAGGTAACAAATCCACGATTCCCAGGGGCGATCGCGGCGCACCGTCCGACACTGAGGGATCGGGGACACGCTGTATTGATGTCATTTCCTAATAGATCGACACTTCCGGCTCGTATGCCCTGAGGCTAGAGCGAAGGAAACCGAATCAGAGCAGAAACTATTACTTAAACGCGTAGGATTTCCACATGCCCCAGCATTTCTTCAGGGGTTAGCGCTTCATAGATGTGGATTAACCTGCGAATCATATCGCTAGACTTCAGCTCGTCCTGAGGATAATAGACGATACCGAAATGAACGGACTGGTTTTGAGTATTGCGGAGCAGGCTGGCGTCCGTGGTAACCATGACCTGCTGCCGCTGGCATGCTAAGACGAGCTGATCGCGATCGCCATGGGACCGCAGACCACTTTCCACGGGGGTTGTCACCTTAATGCCATAGTGGCGCAATGATTGAGCCACAACGGGGTCGATATTCTCGTCGAGATAGTAACCAATTCTTTTGCTGCTCACGTCCCTGATTGATTAAGAAAGCAAGTTGTTGAGGCAAAGCGCCTTTAATCGTTAGCCTTTAGCCGTCAGTATGATGCCAACGCAGCGTAAATGCCTGGAATGTTGAGAAATCCTTCGCGGCTAATTAACAGCACATTACAAAGCAAGCGCCTGTGGGTAGACTTGTTGCTGGCAGCAATTAGGCTTCAAGTCCTGACTCCACAGGGATTTCAGTCTCTAGTGTCCTTAATCGCCACTTAGGTTGCGAGCTTTGTCTTCTAGCAGGGATAAGTTGCTGCGCTGAAATCCTTCTACAAAAGCTAAATCTTCGCGGATGCTGCGCTCAATTTCTTCTCGGCGATCGTAGTAGTAGGCCATTGCTACATAAACCGATGCTAGACCGAGGTTGTAGCGTCCTGCGACTTCCTCTAGGGACTGTCCCATCCGTAAGTGCATAATCGCGATATCTGCAACGGTAATTCGGGTGCCGGCAATTCGGGGGCGACCGCCACGAATACCGGGGGTTTGTTCGATATAGCGACTTAAGGAGTCAGACATAAATACGAGTCGGAAGTTGGCAGAGGCATGGGGCAACAAGGAGGGACTCCCCAGCAAAGAGGAAACACATTCGGCACCAGAGGCAACGGGGACGTGTTGTTACATTAGGCAACACTCTTTTCCAAAGATAACCTTAATTTTCTCCCACGACTCCATTCGCCTGGATTCTCGCTAGGATTCGTTATCTACTGAGAGCTGTCCGGTAATGGCGGAAGGGGATCGCCTGCTTTGGGTCCTTTGAAATAGGCACCATAGACCGCCTTAGCAATGGGTGCCGCAACGGCTCCTCCGTAGCCACCATTTTCTACGGCTACGGCGATCGCCACCTGAGGGTTATCCGCCGGAGCAAACCCCACAAACATGGCGTTACTGCGTCCATTGGGCACCTCGGAAGTGCCGGTCTTGCCACCGCTGGGGGGGATGCTGCCGTCGCCAAGGTTGCGCGCCGTCCCTCGCGTTACCACCGCCACCATGCCATCGCGCACCACTTTCAGCGTCTTGGAATCAATGCCCGTAGGCCGCGGCTTGTAGATGTTCTCGGAAGTTTGGCTGTCCAATAGGTGGGGAATCACCCGATTGCCGCCATTGACCACCACGGCCGTCATCACGGCTAGCTCCAGAGGCGTGGCAAGCACAACGCCCTGCCCGATGGACATGCTGACGGTATCCCCGGCGTACCAGGGCGCGCCGTACTTTTCCTTTTTGACAGCGGGGGTGGGAACCGATCCCACGGTACCGCTACCTAGTCCCAGCTTCAGGGGCTGCCCGATTCCTAACTGGCGGCTCCAATGGGCGATCGCCTCAGGACCAATTTTCAGACCAATCTGATAGAAAAACGTATTGCTGCTGTAGGCTAGGGCATCCTCGAAACCGATTACGCCGTAGCTGCCGCTATGTTCCTTAAAGGCGTGCCCCCCCAGTACGATCGCGTTGTAGGTTTGCAGCCGTGATCCTGGCGTATACTTGCCCGACTGTATCCCAGCGATCGATGTCGCCACCTTAAACGTACTGCCCGGTGGATAGCCCTGAAGCGCCCGATTCAACAGCGGCGTCCCATTGCCTCGCAGTTGCTCCCATTCCGCCGCTGTCAGTCCATCCGTAAACAGATTCGGATCAAACCCCGGCCGGCTAGCCAGCGCCAAGATTCGCCCCGTTTTAATTTCAATTGCTGCAACCCCACCTCGGCGATCGCCCAATGCCGTCTCCGCCACCCTCTGCATTTCCAAATCCAGCGTCAGCCGCACCGCGCTCCCCGACACCGGCTTCTTCCTTCCCAGCCGCCGATTAATATTCCCCGCCGCATCCGCCTCCAAGCGCTCGTATCCCCACTGTCCCCGCAACGCCTTATCCGCCAGCCGTTCTATCCCAGCTCGCCCCACAATCATGCCCACCGGGAACTGCGGATTCGCCGTCATCTCCTCCGCCGTCGCCTCTCCCGTATAGCCCAAAACATGGGCAGCCACATCATTCTGGGGGTATTGCCGACTCGCCTCCGTTTGCAGCCACAGCCCCTGCCGCTGGAGATTACGCTCCGCAAAAACAACAAACCCCTCCGCAGATAACCGCCGGGCGATACGAATGGGCTGCTCCCACTGCTCCGCCTCCTGCTTTTCCGCAATTTCCGTCAGTAGCTCATCCAGCGGCCGCTCCAGATACGTCTCCAACGGCGTCAAAATATCACGCCACTGCTCCGGCGATCGCTGCTGAGGCGTCAAATACACAGACCGCGTAAGCTGGCTCCCCGCCAAAAGCTTTCCTTGGCGATCGTAAACAGGACCACGAGCCGCAGGAATCGGGGTGCGCCGACTACGGTTAAGCTCCGCCTTTTCCCGAAAAGTCGCCCCCTGCTGAAGCTGTAAATCCACCAGCCGCAGACCAATGCCCAACATCGGTAAGCTAACCAGCCCTACCAAAATTGCGGTCTGTAAACTGCGGTTCTGCGGCGGTTGAACTCGAGGGCGAAAAGTTGATAGCGAAAAACGGCTCCCCATAAGGCATCTCTCACTGAAGCGAGTTTAGGCGGTATCTAGGGCAGCATCTAAAGCAACACCTAGGCTGAATGTCGAGCCGCTCAAAATCGGCACGGTTACAACACTTAGGCAGTCGCTAAAGCAGCAGCAGGAACAGGGGGCCAACTTGAAACAAACGGCAAGGTAAGGACAAGCAAAGCAACCTCTAACCTATATTTCTCCGTGTTTTATCTACTCATCAGAGTAAATTTCACAATTTCTTTGATCCCTAGAAACTTCTTGCAACCCATCCGGATGCACGTACTTGAATTCAGTGTTTCAGCAGTTACATTTCCTGTGCCACCGCTCCCTTCAACGCGCTCAGTCGTGTTGCCTCAGTTATGTTGCCGCCAAGATATCGTTACCGGAGCGTTAACTTTGCCTGGCAGCGCTGATTTCTGTGGATAATGGACCTCCTAGCTAAAATTACTGAACCCCTAGATTTAACAGTTAAAACGCTTTTAACCCTGTTTTCATCTAGGTGGTTGACATCCCAGAATATTGGCTAAACAATCGAGAAAACGATAAATCTCAAAAGATTAGGTCGGCTTAAAGAGTGCTGATTCTAATCTCTTAAAAATACGAGGAGACTTCCTGTGAAAAAGATTGAAGCGATTATCCGACCCTTCAAGCTAGATGATGTAAAGATTGCCCTGGTTAATGCGGGCGTTGTAGGAATGACCGTCTCTGAGGTGCGGGGTTTTGGTCGCCAGAAAGGACAAACGGAACGCTACCGGGGTTCGGAGTATACCGTTGAGTTCTTGCAGAAGCTCAAGGTTGAGGTGGTTATCGATGACGAGAACGTGGATATGGTTGTTGAGAAGGTGATCAATGCAGCGCGCACCGGCGAAATCGGTGACGGTAAGATCTTTATCTCTCCCGTCGACGACATTGTTCGTATCCGTACCAGTGAGAAGGGCGACGCTGCAATTTAAGCTTCGAGTTGGGACTGCACCTAGGAGCGATGCCGGCGGATTTTTCTCCGATTAGCATCGCTTCATAAACAGCCTCTCCTTAATCTCAAGACAAGGTCAAAGAAGGATCTTTGCTGAAACTACAGCAAAGATCCTTCTTTTTAGGAAATTTCACGCTCTACAGGATGATGATGTTCGGGAGCTTGAGCCCTGCGCAGCCTTCGGGGAGAGCGGGTGTGTTGTCCTCGGGTGGCACGAGTTCCAGGGCGATCGCCAAATCCTTGATCCGCTCTTGCCCAATAATCTGCACCCCCTTCAGCAGCGCCGTGCTTTCCTCCAGCAGTTGGTCCATATTGATGCCGCCGTAGTCGCTTTCGTAATCCCTGAGGCGATAGAGTCCTTCGCCCATTAGAATTGCTGCCCCGTTCCAGTTCAAGTTGCTGAGATGATAAATGCCCACCGCAATTTGCAGGATGCCGTGATAGAAAGTCTTGTCCGGCTCCATTGCCTCAATCCACAGGGCTTCCAGGGTGTCGTGACAGGCGTAGAACTCGCCGGTATTAAATTCTTCAACGCCCTGCCAAAATTCATCGGGCTGTGGGGAGTCCTGGGGGGGAGCGTTATGGGGCATAGGTGTAGGTAGCTTCCAGTTGTTGCGCGAGGGGAAGGTCTTGCTTGAGATAATAGCCCGGATGGGCGGCTTGGGTGGGCTGGCGATCGCCCCATAGCAGCCAGCGACTCCCGGCAGGTAGAGCGCTGATGCTGTTGATATTCCCCGTTAGCCATAGCAGAGGTGCCTTGGGCGGAGTAGCGTAGTCAGGATGATCTAAATCGGGGCGATCGCCTGGATTCACCGCCGCCAAAGTTTCCAAAATTGCCCGACGTCCCCGCACAACTCCTGTTGCCGGCGTCCATAAATTTGCTTCTAGCTGACGACGGCTGGCGTAGCTGTAAATCGATGCAGCGGCGCTAGCGGCATGCTCAAAATCCTCAGCGTCCCACTGGGCGGCGATATCTAGGCAAATAATGACCGTCTGCCCGCTGGTGGTAGTTTCCAGCTCTCGCACCTGCAATTCGCCGTATCGAGCGCTAGTTCGCCAGTGGACCAATCGCAAAGAATCACCGCTTCGGTAGGGACGCAGCGATCGCGTTAGCCCCTCGTAGCTGGCTTGGCTGAATTGATCGCGATCGGCCATCCGCAGCGTATTTCCCTGTCCCATATGGTCCACTAGCGGGCAGCGGCCAAAGGGCAAAATCTGTGGATATACCACCACCTTTGCAGGAATTGACCAACTACGCCGCCCCCACAGCAACCCCAGCGGTGCCGCGGTTCGCAGCGATATATCCTCCCAGCAATAAATTCCGCGTCGAGCATCACTGTAAGTGAAATAAACCGCTTTGCTTTCCCCCGGTTCCAACCGCTCCAGCAATTGAACCGACGTTGGTTGCCTCCTACGCAGACTTTTATTGAGGGGATTGGTCAGTTTAAGAGGTGCCCCATCTACGCCCTGGCTAAGGGTAAGGAGCTGATTTGATTGGTTATAGAAGGTTGTGGACACAAGGACTGCGTCGCCAACGCTAACGGGAGCGATGGGTTGGCGTGTGGCGGATAATCCTCGCAGCGATCGCCGACTCAGCACCGCCGCCGTAATTAACAGCGCAATCAAAACGCCGCTAATCACGTACAGCCAGCCCGCCATGGTGTTAGTCGCTGCCGCGAAGAAAAACGCCGTGAAAAATATCAGCAATCCACCTACAAAAGAAGGCGACACCCAGCGAGTTTCCAGCCATAAACCTAGCCGTTGTCTCGCAGACTGCCGCCCACTTTTTTGATTACTTTGTCGCTTGCCCTGTCGCCGACTGTGCTGCCTATTCGCCATTGCCTAACCCGGTGAGATATTCCCATCATAGACCGCCGCAATAGCAGGAATATGGGTAGAAACGTCCGTGGAAATATCGGATTAGAGCTACTGGAAATTACGAGAAACTTAGCCCATTACGCGAATCGTAAAGGTCAGCGGGGTGGGATTTGCATCCGTCGCCAATCGAACTGATAGGGTGTGAACCTGCTCACCGGGCATCACCGGCAACAATAGCTCTAGCTGTCCCTCTGCGTCGCAGTTTGACTGGGTGCTGGTGCGATCGCTCTGTAAATCGGCACGACCACCGCAGGGCATCTCAACGGTCACCACCAGCGCATCCGCACCAGTGCGCCACTCCGCCTTCACCTCCAGCAATCCCTCGCTGGTCAACCACTGTCGCGACATTGCCGGCGCATCCTGGGTCAAGCACAATTCCAACTGACGCAGCAGATCGTAAGCCGTCGTTAGAGCCAGCGCCATCTGCTGGTCCAATCGACCCTGCTCGTAATCAATGGACGGCAGATTAACCTGAGAACCGCCATCGCGAACACCAGCCAGCGCCGGCAGCAGGTTCGTTGCGTAATTATTCAACGCTTCCGATTCGCCAGGGAACAGCGTATCTACCGCGTCCAACATCTGCCGCCCTACCTTTAGCGTGCCCTGGGCGAGATCCTGACACTCTTCTAGAATCTGCTCGAAAATATTTTCTGGCACCTGAGCCCGCAGGTTTTGCAACTGCGCCAGCCAGGGATTCGCGATCGCCCCAACTGCCTCAGGGTAATCCTGAATTCCAGCCCCTTCCCAAGGGAACCGAGGCAAACTCTCCTCAGCCTTCGCCAAAAAATGTTGCTTAAGCAGCGCCTGGAAACGGTCTTCAATCATAGGAGAGTTGCGGAGATCTAGCATAGAGTCGTCTGCCAATGCGGCCGATGGATCGATGGTCACCTCAGCATCCTCAGCGGCCGCCGCCAGCGCCTCATCCTCGGCCAACGCCTCATCCTGGAGGAAACCTGCCGGAGAGTCACCCAGCAACTGGCTTAAAAACTGCGCCTGTAGCTCGCTTGGGATGCCATCTAAGTCCCTATTCGTCATCATTTCCCCCTATTCCGGATCCAAACTACTATTTCTGATATCCCAAGCCGTCTCCAGGACCCCAAACCAAACCTTCTGGGCTTGAGTAATCGTAACCCCTAGCGTTTCCGCGATGGTGCGATCCTCCGCCTGTTCCTGCTTCAGTTGTAACGCCGTGCGCCCCTTATCATCGAGCTTTGACTGCAAATGCTCCCACTCCGCAGGCGTCAGCCCCAAATCCTTCTCCAGGTCCGCATCCAGCCACTGGTGCACCAGCTCCCAGCGATGCAGCATCGCGAATCGCAGCAAATGATATTTAAACCGCTGCTGGAGATAATCCCGCTGCCGCGCCGTCAGCCCCAGTACCTGCTCAATTTCGCTCGCCGGCAAGTCCTGAAGGCGCAGCGTTAAGTAATCAATACAGTCCTTCTGCTTCTTCTCCGTCAGATAATCCACCAGCTCATCCACTACCGACGATCGCAGCGCCGAATCCATCACCTCCGACTGCTCCTGCGCCCCCATATGCTCCCGCACCTGCTGCACCGAAGCGTCATCCCAGGTGTAGGACTCCCCATCGAAGCTGCCGCTTTCCGCCGCTCGCTCCATATCAATGGACGTTTCCGGCGGCGTCTGGCGAGCAAAGGTCTGAGCTCGCAGAATTACCAACTGCTGCGATCGCCCGCGAGGCAGCGGAATTCGACGCTTGGCATAGCGCTCCACAAACGCCATATATTCCGCCAGCTCTAGCATTGCCCTTGGCGAATAATCCTCCGGCACCTGGCATTCCCGCCGAAACGCCTTCAGGGACTCAACATAAAACCCTTGAAGAAAATCCTCGATCGCCGTCAAACGCGCCTGGTAGCTCGCCCGAGTCCGCGCCGGCGCAATGTAGCGGTAGATAATGGCGCTCAGGGTGCTGTGTAGCTCGGCCCGTCCTCGACTGGAGCCGTGCTTGTAATAATTCAAACACTGACGTAGGCGATGCTGAGATAAATCTCGCATCCACATATCCACCTCGCCCGAGTTTTGGATTCGCTTACTTTCAGTGCAAATCCGATTGACCTCCTCAGCGATCCGCTCCGCCACCGCAGTGCAAACTCGCTTCGGTGCCTTTGTCCCATCTCGCAGGGATTGGGTTAATGACTTAACAAGTTCTTCAACGCCCAATTAATGTTCTCCCTGACCCCGCAACGACAATCAATGTAACCGTAACAATGCGAACGTGAGCGCGATCGCAACTCCAAACAAGCGGAGGGAATAAACCAAAACCGCAAGTGCAGCCTAACCTACCCACCCCAATCTCTTCGCACGAGAGAGACTCAACGGGTCAAAGGATAAACTTTAGACCACGCAAATTGAGCCCAACACAACTATAGGCCAAGGTTCAATGAACCATGTTTTTGGGGGAGTCAACCGCAACGCCAGCAAAAGCGAGCGATCGCCTCGCCACCTTCTTCACCGTTACATTTGCTACCTAGCTTCATTCGGATTCCGGCAGTCCGTAGCAGGACAACTGGGTCATAAGTAGGCTACGGACAAGCTAATAATCGTTTACCGGTCAGGGCATTACTTCACCCGCTAAGGCAATCACTCAAAGGATCGGTGTAAGATTCAAGCCAGGCTTCAGGCTAACCTCGCAGTTCTTATCCAGAGCCCTCGAGACGGCGGCGTAGAAGATCTTTTCAGCAGACCTTTCCAATACCAATAGCGTTACAGCGATCCATGGACTTTGAAGCGAAATTAGAAGCTCAAATTAAACAATTGGTTGACGCCGCTCCCCAGGATGGCAAAACACCGCAGCTGGTTACCGCGATCGCCCCAGTTCTGCTCCACTTCGCCACCCAACTCCAGCGCGAAAATTTCTACGTCCTCCAAACCCTAAACGGTGACTGGGTACGCACAACCCTTAGCAGCCGCCGAGAACAGGGCGTCCAAAAAAGCGTCATCTACGCCTTCGCCACCGTAGACGATGCCCGCAAAAGCCCAATGCCCACCAAGGATCCCAACATCCTCGCCGCCCCGATTCCAGTAACCCACGTTCTGTTCCAAATGGTGGCGCTGAAAACCCTAGACAGCCTAGTGTTCTTTGCCTCCGAGGGCAATTTAAACAACGGCACCGAAGTCACTCGCCCTGTCTTCGAAGAAACCATGCAGCTCTATTTCCAACAGGTTCAAGACTGGCAAGAGGGCGAGGACGTCACCATCGCCTAGTGGCATCCTCACACCGAGAAGATACCAGCCTGAAAAAATCAGCGCGGACGCAAAGGGATATGTCGTTCACACTCCCCTGCGCCCGCTACTTTTTGTTAGTCTTTACTCCGCAATATCGGTCACGGCGCCGAGACTGCTGGATGAGACTAACCTGGCGTACTTGCCCAAAATTCCGCGCTTGTAGCGAGGAGGGCGAGGTTCCCAAGCCGCACGACGCTCGGCCAACACCGCTTCATCAATGTTGAGCTGGAGTAGCTTTTGGTTAGCGTCAATGGTCACCGAATCACCCTCTTCCACCAGGGCAATGTTGCCACCAACCGCAGCCTCAGGCGCAACGTGTCCCACAACCAAGCCGTAGGTTCCGCCAGAGAAACGCCCGTCAGTAATCAAGCCCACCGAGTCTCCCAAACCAGCACCGATAATAGCTGCAGTGGGAGCCAACATTTCCCGCATTCCAGGACCACCTCTAGGACCTTCGTAGCGCACAATCACTACGTCGCCAGCTTTGATCTTGCCGTCGAGGATTGCTGCCAAACACTCTTCCTCCGACTCAAAAACCCGTGCAGGCCCGGTAATCACCGGCTTCTTAACACCGCTAATTTTGGCGACGGATCCCTCATAAGCCAGATTGCCCTTCAAAATTGCCAGGTGTCCCTTTTGATATAGCGGCTTACCCCACTGACGAATCACATCCTGATCCTCGTCGGGCTTGTCGGGAACGCCAATCAAGTTCTCCGCCACAGTCTTGCCGGTGACCGTCATGCAGTCACCATGCAGTAGCCCCTCATTTAGCAGCATTTTCATGACCTGAGGGATACCGCCAGCTCGGTGTAGGTCCGTTGCAACGTAGCGACCGCTGGGCTTTAGATCGCAGAAGACTGGCACCCGATTTCGGATTTCTTCGAAGTCGTCGATGCTTAGGGGCACGCCGATGGTGTTGGCGATCGCCAGTAAATGCAGTACTGAATTGGTGGAGCCCCCCACCGCCATAATCACGGAGATAGCGTTTTCAAAGGCCTTGCGAGTCAAAATCTGCTTCGGCCGCAGATCCGCCTTAATCGCCGCCGCTAGCACAAAGGCTGAATTCGCCGCGCTATCGGCCTTCTCTGCATCTTCAGCCGCCATCGTCGAAGAGTAAGGCAGGCTCAAACCCAACACCTCGATCGCCGACGACATCGTATTTGCCGTGTACATCCCACCACAGGATCCAGCCCCTGGACAAGCGCTTTTCTCCACCGCAATCAGCCGCTCTTCGGAAATCCGTCCGGCGCTATATTCACCCACCGCCTCAAAGGCGCTGACCACCGTTAAATCTTCACCGTCCAAATGTCCTGGCTTAATAGTGCCGCCATAGACAAACACCGCTGGAATATCCAGCCGCGCCATGGCAATAACCGAACCCGGCATATTTTTATCGCAGCCGCCGATCGCCAGCACGCCGTCCAAACTCTGACCATTGCACACGGTTTCGATAGCGTCAGCAATCACCTCGCGGGACACCAGGGAATACTTCATCCCCTCTGTACCCATGGAAATACCGTCACTGATGGTGATGGTGCCAAATAGCTGCGGCATCAAACCCGCCGCACGCGCCGCATCAATCGCACGATCCGCCAGAGAGTTAATCCCCATATTGCAAGGCGTCACCGTGCTGTAGCCACTGGCAACCCCAACAATTGGCTTCTTGAAGTCATCATCATCAAAGCCAACCGCCCGCAACATGGCACGGTTAGGCGATCGCTGTACACCTGCCGTAATGGCAGCACTTCTCAGGGTCTTGGACATAACGGGGTTGGGAACTCGGCTAAATACTTTCCCACGAGAAAAACGAGGAAAGCACAGGGATAATCGTCAAAAAATATCAACCTCACTCAAAAAGCGGCTGTTACTACCCGATGCACCGGCAAAAGAGCAACAAGTCCACAATCAAATACCAGAACTAGACAGCTGATATTACAGCTGATATTACAACTGATATTGATTAGATGATCA
>JBCCTE010000008.1:0-16795 GCA_039198915.1 Cyanobacteria bacterium P01_D01_bin.73
TCTTCGTGCGCCCCAGCGTAATTACGGTGTGGAGGCAACGGTGGATTGGCAGCCCAGCGATACTTGGCGTTTAGGTGGGCTATTGAGTTGGAACGAAGGGGACGACGATCCTGAAGATGACGGTGACTTTGAGCCTGCTACCAACTTCAACATTAAGCCGAGTAAGTTGGGCTTCTATGTAGAAAATGACACCACGCCGGGGTGGACTAATCGGCTGGAGTTGCTTGCGGTTGGAGGGCGCGATCGCTCCTTTGATGAGGGCATCGACGATGATGATCTTGACGGTTATGTAACCCTTGATTTCCTCAGCACCGTGAAGATTGGCGATGGAGTTCTGACGTTGGGCATCAGTAACTTGCTCGATGAGCAATATTTGCCCGTGGGATCTCAGGTGTTGACCTCTCCAGGCGTTGAAGCTCGCCGGGCTGCTGCTCCGGGGCGTAGAGTCAGCCTGCGGTATCGCATCGAGTTTTAAAGCGACAGCGACTTGTGAGCAAAGGTGCAAGGGGGAAGCCCAGGCGCTAATAATTCCCCTTTGCACCCGCTATCCGCAGGACGATGTCGACTTTGAGCCTGGTATTAACGTCAACATTAAGCCGATTAAGTTGGTCCTCTATGTAGAAAATGACACCACTCCGGGATGGGAAAATTGCTTGGAACTGCTTGCCGTTTCATCGCTCTTTCCACTCCAAAACAGTCTCGATTAGTGGCTACAACTCGATGGCTAGCATAACGCCTGAAACTTGACGAGAAGCGGTTTCCAATTGAGAATGTGTTGCGATTGGTGTGTCCTCGATGGGCGAAAGATTGGTGTTATGACTGTTACCCTCTCGCAGCAAGATTACTGGGAATTGGTGTGGACATCTCAAACGCCAGACGAGGTTAGTTCTTCCAATTCTTTTGAAGAAATTTGGCACTGTCCTGATCACCTAGGGCAGGGTTTCTATCAATCACTGGACCTAAGAGAAGGAATTACGCTAGGGATTTCGCGCTGTCATCTTCATGGAGAGGATGTGGAAATTGTTTCACCCGAGCGATCACATGAGCTCGAGTACTACTTCTGTCTTGCTGGCAAGGTGCACGACGATCAGGAAATGATGGAGGCAGGTCGTTATTTCCTCACTGGCAGCGGTATGGCTCCAGCGGAAACCTGGACAAAATTTTCCGATGAGCAGAACATAAGCGTCAACATTCATATAGAACCATCAGTCCTGCAAAGCTTTTTAGGGGAGACATTTAATTTGTCCTATGGGAAGCTCGCTCATCTAATACGGCCTAACGATCAGACTTACTATCAACGCCACGGAAACACAACGGCAATGATGCAAACTGCGCTGCATCAGATTCTCAATTGTCCCTTTGAAGGCAGCACCAAAAAAGTCTATTTAGAGAGTAAAGTTTGGGAACTGACGGCGCTACTCATTCATCAGGAGCAACAGCGGCAAGACGTTAATCTAAATCCAAATCCCCTGAAGTCCGATGATGTTGAGCGAATTCATCATGCAAAAGACATTTTAATTCGACAGCTTGATAGTCCGCCTTCGTTACTTGATTTGGCTCGGAAGGTTAATCTTAACGACTGCACGCTGAAGCGGGGATTTCGTCAGGTTTTCGGGGAAACTGTCTTCGGATATCTACACAACTATCGGATGGAAAAAGCTCATCAGCTTCTATTGGCCGGTGAGGTCAACGTATCAGAGGCATCTCGGCAGGTTGGCTTCTCCAATCGCAGCTATTTTGCCTCGGCGTTCCGCAAAAAATATGGCGTTTCCCCCAGTCAGTATCTACGTCGTCAGGCTAAAAATTCCGCATAGGGTTAAAACTATTCCGCGTAGCGTCAATCCACGCCTATCCCGCAAGATCATCTTTGATTAAAGTCTTTGTTGAGGAAATGTTAGAGACACGGGCACTTACGGCCCAGGTGTGAGGAATATGCTGAATAAATTGCAACGGCTGCTGGTTCTGACTGGCACCTTATCTGCTGCAACTGTATTGATGATTGCGGCAAGGGCGGATGCTAACGATAGGGGAACAGCGACTGCAGCTCCGGCGCGATCGCAACCAGCGTTATCCACAGAAGCAGCACCCGTAATCAGCTTGGAAAATTCGCGGGAAGATATACCGACGAGAAACGCTGCCCAGTTGGTAGTGCAGGCGATTTCGGTAACAGATGTGCAGGTAATGGACACGGGCAATGGTGTCAGCATCACCCTGGTTTCTGACCAACCTGTGACGCCAGGACCGTCGTCTGTCTCGGGCAATGCATTTGTTGTGGATATCCCTGGTGTAACCCTAGATCTAACCAACGCGAATGCGGCGGAGCAATTTGCCCCTGCGGATGGGATTTCTTTGGTGCAGGTATCTGCCACTGCAGATGGTGGAGTGCGCCTTGCCATTACCGGCTCTGATGGACCACCAGAGGTGGATATCAGCTCAAGTCAAGGGGGCTTAGTACTAACGGCGATACCTGGCGCTGCGGTTGCTAGCGATCCAGATCCAGATGCGCTGCAATTTGTGGTTACTGCGACTCGAACGGAAGAAGATATCGCCGATGTTCCCCGATCCGTAACGGTCATTCCGCGTGAGCAAATCCAACAGCAGCTTAGCTTTAACAATAGCCTGACCTATATTCTCGGTAAGCTGGTTCCGGGATTTGCGCCACCCACGTTTAATAACGCCAGTAGCGAGCTAGAACTGCGGGGACGTCCCATTGTGGTGTTGATTGATGGGGTTCCGCAGACGCCGAATAGTAATGGTAATGCCGCTGATTTGCGGGTGATTGACCCGGCCTTGATTGAGCGCATTGAGATTCTGCGCGGACCTAGCGCCATCTACGGTGACGGCGCTACTGGCGGTATCGTCAACATCATTACCCAGGCGCCAGCGGACGAGGCGGTGGCGTTCCATGCTGAGGTGGGAACCATCACCAGCTTAGAGCCCTTTGGTGATGAAAGTTTTGGTTACAACATCGTGGCGGGCGTGTCGGGATCGGGAGAACGTTTGGATGGTTTGCTATCCCTGTCTCTTGATGCCATCAATGCTCTCTTTGATGCGGATGGCGATCGCATTGTTCCGACCACCACCAGTGATACGCAACGCTTCGGGGTTCTGGCAAAAGTGGGCTACAACTTCGATGAACAGCAGCGCCTGGAATTAACCTACAGCTACTATCGCGACAGCTTGGATACTGAATTCCTGCCCGATGAAAGTGTGGTTGAGATTCCCGGACTGCAAAAGGGACGTACCGTCCGCATTGGCGACATTGACTACGAAGATGAACCTCAGCAGGTTAACCATGTTGTCAATCTGACCTATCGCAACGAAGACGTCTTCGGGTCTCAGCTCGATTTTCAGGCTTACTTCCGCGATCGCCAATTAATTCAGCGACTCACCGACCTACGATTAAACTCATTTTTCGTTGGCAATGAACTCTTCTCGCCGTTCCCTGATGTGTGGCAAACGGGTTTGGATGCCACGGAGTGGGGTGGTCGTTTGCAGCTAGACTCGCCTATCGGTGATCAATTCAGCGTTCTTTGGGGCGTTGACTACACTAACGAACGTAATGATCGCCCCCTGCGTGTTGCCGATAATGATGACTTTGACAACAATCGCGAAGTCAATATCGTTGACGACAGCTTGACCCAGGGTGGTCCCTATGACGTGGAAAGTGTGGGATTGTTTGCTCAGGGTACGTGGGATATTTCAGAGCAGTTCCGGTTGGTTGGTGGCGTGCGCTACGAAAATATCGATGTCTCCATCGAGGACTATCGCCTGGCATTTATCACCACTGACGAACTGCCTCGCGATCGCCAAGGGGGTGAGGCTAGCTTCGATGATGTGGCCTTTAATGCTGGACTTGTTTATAGCCCCACGCCTGAAATTTCCCTATTTGCCAACTTCTCCCAAGGCTTTTCGATTCCAGACATCGGAGGCATTCTAATCGCAGGTCCGGACTTTGATGTGGATGATGACCTGCAATTGGAACCTCAAAAGGTCGATAACTACGAGATTGGAATTAGCGCTGATTTCGGCAGGCTCCAGGCAACCTTGACTGGTTTCTATAATGCATCTGAGTTGGGCTCAAGAATTATCTTGGATTCAGATGACGGCGCTGGGCGAGTGGTACGCGCTCCTCAGCGTAACTACGGTGTTGAGGCAACCCTTGACTGGCAACCTAGCGACACATGGCGTTTGGGGGGCTTGTTGAGCTGGAATGAAGGAGACGACGATATTGACGATGACGGAGACTTTGATCCGGCCAATAACTTCAATATCAAGCCACTGAAGTTTGGTTTGTATGTGGAGAATGACACCACTCCTGGATGGACTAACCGACTGGAGATGCTTGGAGTCGGAGGGCGCGATCGCTCCTTGGATGAAGGTATTGATACCGAGGGGCTAGATGGTTATGTGACCCTAGATTTTCTCAGCACCGTCAAAATTGGCGATGGAGTCCTGACGTTAGGCATCAGCAATTTGCTGGATGAGCAATATTTACCAGTGGCTTCCCAGGTGTTAACAAATCCAGGGGTTGAATCTCGCCGGGCCGCTGCTCCTGGGCGTAGAGTCAGCCTCCGTTATCGCATCGAGTTCTAGCGATGAGAACTTCGCCCCAATAACAGTTAGTAGTCTGACTCGATTCTGAATTGGGGCACTGATGATGTTTCCCGTAGCTTCTTTTGTAGTGTCTCGCTGCAAAAGAAGCTTTTATTTATTGTCGGAGTCCCGATTGATTTGGTGGTGAAAATGAATCGTGTTTTTTTCAGGCTGATGAGGCAAAAATCCAGTTTTTCTAGGCTGTTTAGGTTAATACTTTTAACCTTTACAATCGGCTGCCAACAGCGATCGCCAGTAGCATCAGACGCTGTTTCTTCACCTAATTCGACTATACCGACTCAAACTATTACCCATGCCATGGGGACTACTGAGATTCCTGTGTTGCGATCGCTGCGAGTGGTAACTATCGACACGGGACCTCTGGATACTGCCTTAGCTTTGGGCATAGAACCGGTAGGTACTATTCGCTATGGAGAGCCACCGAGATATTTAGGCAAAGCGGCAGAAAAGATCCCTGTAATTGGTCAGTATAACGAGCCCAATATGGAATCTATTTTGCGGCTTAAACCGGACTTGATTTTAGGATCAAAAAGTATTTCTGCTGGCATTTACCCTCAACTACTGAAGATTGCGCCAGCGATATTTGTAGAAGGAGCAGGTTTTGATTGGCAGTGGAAAGATAACTTTAAGCTGTTTGCTAAGGCGCTGGGAAAATCAGAAAGAGCAGACAAATTATTAACTGGCTACCATACTAAATTAAGTGATTTAAAGAAGTCCTTAAATCTTACTCCGCAGGATATCGTAGTCTCTGTATTAGTATTCGGAGAAAACGGAGTTATCGCTCAAACGCCAAGAAGTTTTTCTGGCTCGATACTAAAAGAGATTGGCTTTTCTCGGAATGAAATTCAAGGAAATGAAGATCAATTTTTCGTTCGTATTTCTCGGGAAGATATCAAAACTCCGGACGGGGATGTGATTTTCCTAATGCATAGCCCCACTTGGGATACAGCCTCGGCTGAAGAATTCGTCAGTGATCCTGTGCTGTCCACGCTGAAGGCAGTTCGAAAGGGCGCCGTTTGCGAGGTGTCTGGGGACGTTTGGGGCTCTGGACGCGGTATTTTAGCTGCCCAAAAAATCCTGGACGATGTTAGAAGCTGCTTCACAAAAGAAACGTAAAGTTGTCTCCATTGTTTGCTATTGCCAGCGAACGTAAAATGTAAATAATTTTTGATAAGCTACATCCTATTACAGCGGCACATCTGCGTCTCAAAACTGAAATTTGGAAAAAGTGTTGGCGTGATGGATCAAAATTTATCGAAATGCTTTGACTATTTAGATATCGATGCTGATTGGGTGGGGCTGCGGTTGATAACGGAAAAATCCACCTCCCGCTCCGTGCGTGATGGTAATCCCGAATCCAATAGCCACTCTCGTGATCGCGGGCTAATGATCGAAGTGCTGGCGAACGGACAGTTTGGCTACGCTGCTACCAATCGTCTAACGTCGGAAAGTATCCAAGCCGCTGCCGTTCGAGCCCACCGCCAGGCGATCGCCACTTCTCGCTGGGCAGTGTACAAATTCTCCGCCGATGTCCGCCCCAAAGCGGTGGGTACCTACCAATCACCCCAATCAGCGCGTGATGATTTATCCGTCGCCGATACGGTGGGGCTGTTGCGGCAGGCGTGCGATTCCTTGAAGGTGTCCGACAAAATCATTCGTACCGGGGCATCGGTTCGCACCATCGAGACGGAACATCATTTTGTTAGCAGTAATGGTTCCGATGTTCATCAGCAGTTTCGCATCGCCGCCAGCAATTTTTCCGCCACTGCTCAGGACGGCACGATAACGCAGCAGCGTTCTGACCATGGCTATTCCGCGCGATCGCATCAGGGATCGCTGGATGCATTATCGGAGGCGGATGTGCTTGCTCGCGCTAAGCGTATTGGTAAGCAAGCCGTTGAGCTGTTGGATGCTGAAGAGTGCCCCGATACCTGCACAACGTTGGTGCTGGCGCCTGACCAAATGATGTTGCAGCTCCACGAAAGCGTGGGACATCCTCTGGAGCTGGACCGCATTTTGGGAGATGAGCGCAACTACGCGGGCTCGAGCTTTGTAAAATTGTCGGATTTTGGATCGCTGGTGTACGGTTCGTCGCTGATGAATATTACCTTTGACCCCTCGGTGTCGGGGGAGCTAGCGAGCTATGGCTTTGACGATGTGGGAATTCCGGCAACGCGGGAGTTTTTGATTGAAAATGGCTTGCTGAAGCGGGGGCTGGGCAGCATCGAAAGTCAGCAGCGATCGCGAGTCCCCGGCGTTGCTAACTCCCGCGTGTGCTCCTGGAATCGTCCCCCCATCGATCGCATGGCAAATATCAACTTGGAGCCGGGAGAGTCCAGCTTTGACGACATTATCGGGTCCATTGAATCGGGGGTGTATATGGAAGCCAACCGGTCCTGGTCCATCGATGACTATCGGAATAAATTTCAATTTGGGTGCGAATACGGGCGGTTGATTGAAAACGGCAAGCTAACTAAAATCGTCCGCAATCCTAATTACCGCGGTATCAGCAGTTCCTTTTGGCGTAGTTTGGTGAAGGTGGGTGATGCCAGTACATTCCAGGTGTTTGGCACGCCCAACTGTGGAAAAGGGGAGCCCAATCAGGTGATTCGAGTGGGCCATGCCTCGCCGGTATGTGCCTTTGAAAATGTGGAAGTGTTTGGAGGAGCGGGATGATTGTGCAGGGAGTTGCCCCGGAGAAGTTTGGGCTGACAGCCGTTGACGGTTGGGAAGAGGAATTTAACGGGCTGTGTGATTCAGCGATCGCCACTTTAAAACCCAACGAACATCTATCGCTGGAATTATCGGGCGAGTCCACCCAGTTTACGCGCCTCAATAATTCCAAAGTGCGCCAAAGTGGCACCGTTGCTGCGGGCTACGTGTCCATGCAGTTGATTGACGGCGATCGCACTGCCACCATGACCGTTCCGTTTACAGGCGATCGCGATTTGGATCGTGCTGCGGCAATGGATGGCTTGGACGACCTGCGTCGAGAATTGCCCCAACTGCCTGCCGATCCTTACGTGGTGATGCCGGAGAATTTGGGAAGCAGTCGCGATCGCCACAGTGGCAAGTTGCTGGATCCGGACCAGGTTGCCGATGCCCTGCTGACCAGCGTTCAAGATATTGATTTCACTGGCATTTATGCTTCCGGTGCGGTGGTGCGGGCTACGGGAAATTCCGCAGGGCAGCGTCATTGGTTCGCTACCGAAACCTTCGATCTGGACTATTCCGTAATTGGCGCATCGGAGCGGGCAGTCAAAGGTGCTTTGGCTGGGCAGGCGTGGGACCAGGAGAAATTTGAACGCCAGGTGGGGCGATCGCGATCGCAGCTCATCACCTTGGAAAGCCAACCGTTTAAAAAAATCAAACCGGGACAGTACCGCACCTATCTGGCGCCCGCAGCGGTAACCGAAATAGTATTTATGTTTTCCTGGGGCGCGGTCAGTGAAGCCTCTGTTCGCCAGGGAGAAAGCCCCCTTGCCAAGATGCGGGACGGGCGATCGCTATCCCACCATTTCACTCTTGTAGAGGATTTCACCCAGGGCACCGTTCCCCGCTTCAATAGCCTCGGCGAAGTGTCCGCCGCGGAAGTTCCGATCATCGTCGAAGGCGAACTGCGAAATACCTTGGTGAGCACCCGAACGGCGAAGGAATACGGCATTCAAGGCAATGCGGCTAGTGATTGGGAAGGATTGCGATCGCCCCGCATCGCCAGCGGCACCTTGGCTGAGGCAGATATTCTTAAGGAGCTGGACTGCGGTCTATACCTGTCCAACTTGCATTACTTGAACTGGAGCGATCAGCCTGGCGGACGCATTACTGGCATGACCCGCTACGCCTGCTTCTGGGTGGAAAACGGTGAAATCCAAGCCCCCATCCAAGACCTGCGTTTCGACGACAGCCTCTACAATTTCTTCGGTCCCAACTTAGTAGCCCTAACAGACTCCGCGGAGTTTGTGCCCGATCCCGATACCTATGAAGAGCGCAGCATCGGCGGCGTCACAACCCCCGGAGTGTTGACCAACGATTTCACCTTCACCCTGTAGTGCCGTCGTGTTTCAAGTTGCGTCACTTCACCTTGTAGTGGAGTTGCACCACTCCGTTGTCGTAAGTTTTGCTGCTGGTCAGTTCCAGAGCCTTTTGCTGAATGACGCTAGTAAACAGCGGAATACCTGAGCCCATCACCAGCGGGTTGAGCTTGATGATCAGCTGATCCACCAGGTCATGGGCAAAAAGTTCGCTCGCTAAACTTGCGCCGCCACAGAGCCAAATTCCTTTGCCCGGTTGACCTCTCAGGCTCGTAACCAACTCCACAGCATTGTCTGAAACCAGTTCCACATCGTTGTCTGGGCTTGTTTCCAGGCTGCGGGAAAAAACGTACTGCTTCATATGGGAGTAGGGACTGGTGACGCCATCTTTCAACCCCATTTCGTAGGTTTTGCGCCCCATCAGCACCGTATCAAACCACTGATTCTCTGCGTTGATGCCCATCACTCCGCGTAAATGGGACGGCACGGTTTCAGGAAAGGTCGCAAAAAGATCTGCTAAATACGCCTGTTCTAAGGAAAAGCCCTCCTGCGAACCGTCCGTATGGGCAATAAATCCGTCCAGGCTACAGGCGACGTAATAGGTAAGTTCGCGCATGGTTCAAGCGTTTAATCGCGAGACGGCAAATATTTCGGCCGCTGACGGCAAAGGGCATTTTCAGCCTTTGGACCGTAGCTTCATCAGCGTAACTTCCCAAACCAAGCGCGGTTGAACGTAGCCTCGCAACTGTTGTCGTGCCGTTTCGAATAAGTGCATTGGGCTGTCTGTGGAACCCACTGGAGCGATCGCCCCCCCAGCACGATCTGACCAGTAACGATGCTGCAAGTAGGTCACCAGCCAAATCTGCGCATCCGTTGTCAGCTCCTTCGTAATTTGCTTTGCCAGCGTCAACGCCTCCACCGTATTGGTGATGGGACGGTCCAACGCAGCGCGTAATTCTTCCGACAATCCCTGCAAATTTTCCCAATGGGCGATCGCCGCCCCAGGGCTCCCCTGCGCCAGCGTCAGCATATCTCCCTGGTTCGCCACCTCCTCGTGTCCCGCCTGACGCAAAACCGTTTGCACCTCTGGCAAGGACAGCCGCCGAAACGGAATTCGCGCACACCGAGACACCAGCGTGGGTAACAGCGCATCGGCACTGGGAGCCAGCAAAATAATCGTCGCTTGCCCCGGTTCCTCCAAGGTTTTAAGCAGCCCGTTCGCCGCCCCTTCCGCCATGGTTTCTGCGGATTCTAAGACCACCAGTGATCGCCCCGCCTCCAACGGCTGCCGACCCAAAAACTGCCCAATTTGTCGCACCTGCTCCAGGCGAATCTGCGGCGCGGTCTGACGCTTGATCCCCGCCTCCGCTGCCTGACTTGCCGGAATCAGCTTGCCCTTGTCGGTGTAGGTCGGCTCCACCCACAGCAAATCCGGGTGATTCCCCTCCGCCACCCGCTTCATCAATCGCGGCGATGGATCTGAACTACCGGGTGGAGAAAACAGTAGCTGCGCAAAACACCGCGCCGCCAAACCGCGACCCACTCCATCGGCACCCGCAAACAGGTACGCCGGAGCCACGTGATCTCGCGCGATCGCCCGTTCCAGCAAAATCACTGCCTGGTCCTGTCCCAACAGCGGCTCAAACCACGATGATCCCGCCGCAACGTCAGCTACTTCAGCGCTTGCCACTAGCCAGCCTCCACCAAATCCTCCGGCAGCCACTGCTTTAATCGTGGCTCCAACACGGATTTCACCGCCGCAAATAACGCCTTCGCATCCATCCGAGCATCCAGCCGCACAATCCGCTCCGGACACTGCTTTGCCAACGCCTGAAACCCTTCGCGGACCCGTTGCTGAAACTCAAGCCCCGCCGCCTCCAGGCGATCGCCCTTCCCCGATCGAGCTTGCCGTCGCGCCACTGCCAGCGTTGGATCTACATCAAACCACAGCGTCAAATCCGGCTTTACACCCTGCGTTGCGATCTCCACCGACTGCTCCACCAACCCCATATCCAGACCGCGTCCGAATCCCTGGTAAGCGATCGTCGAATCCGTAAAGCGATCGCACAACACCCACTGCCCCGCCTCCAGCGCTGGCATAATCACTTCTGCCAAATGCTGCGCCCGATCCGCCGCATACAGCAACAACTCCGCGCGATCGTCCAAAGTCTCATCATCAATCTGCAACAGCACACTTCTTAGATGCCGCCCGATCGCCGTCCCCCCCGGCTCCCGCGTTGCCACCAGCGATCGCGCCCAACCCGCATCTGCCAGCCAGCTTCGAACGCACTGAAGCTGAGTCGTTTTACCAACCCCATCAATGCCTTCAAACGTAATCAATCGTCCTTGCACGCAGTACCCCTACAAACCAAATCATCACCCAAATTCTAGCCATCTCATCATCTCTGAAATGACTTAGGTATCATAAAAGGGAATTTTTCCAATGCGTCTCAACCCCTGCAACTATTGCTCGTTACACCTGCACCTTCGCGATTCCCTGCTCCCAGGAGCAAATTACGCAGTGGCTGCCTCAGATTCTACAGGTCTGTAACTTGGCGATCGTCCACAATGGAGCGGACTATATCCTCGCAAAGGAAATCCCTGGGGAGGTCAGCTTTACCGAACTTGTCAGCGTTGAAGTCTTGGTAGAAGAGCAAGGCTTAGATGCTGACAGCATCAACCTAAACTTTGTTGTTCGCAACGAGGAACTCCCCCTCAAAGCTAGCAACCATTGCCGTACGATGTCGGAAAAAATCAGCGAAGCTGTCCAATCCCACAAAGAAATTAGAACCCTCAGCTACGTAACTGGTTAGACAACAAGAGCCTTATCTTTGCTAAGCGCGATCGCGGGATCTCGAACTGTCGACACTGGGAGCCGAGCGGCAAAAATCTCTCATCGGATCCGGACAATAGATTAATCAATACATACCCTCTATTGCTTGCCGTAAAGATCGACGAACAGGAAGAAATGACAGCCTGTTGATCCAACTTTTCTGACAGAAATAAAGGGCTAAAAGTAATCCGCCAGATGTAATTTACATAAGATCAAGAAAGTACAAGCAAGTTTTTGTTGAACAAAGAAATATCAAGAATTGATCGACAAAACTGATGAGATCGATGCCTGATTAACAGAACCGTTACAGGTACTTGTCGAGATTATCCATATTCTCTACAACCATAAACAGAGCGCCTCTATGAATTCTTGTCGGGATTCATAAAGGCGATGCTTTCTGCCTTTCGTGTGGATTAGCTGATTATTTCAAGGCTTGCATGAGCGCTTGGATCTTTTCTGCACATTGCGAATTTTGTTTTATGGATCGCGTCCACTCGTTGCAATGCGTTGATGCATTGGCTGAGCGTTTAGTTCACGCCTACAGTTCGCGATCTCCCAACCCTTAACACCCGCCGGCTATGGACTTTCCTTGGTTAACAACCATCATTCTGCTCCCAATTGCGGCCGCCCTTCTCCTGCCAATCATTCCAGACGAAGGCGGTAAAACCGTCCGCTGGTATTCCTTAGCAGTCGGCCTCGTTGATTTTGCAATCATTATCTACGCCTTCTATACCCAGTACGACTTCTCCCAGCCAGGTTTGCAGCTGGTGGAAAGTTACACCTGGATTGAGCAGCTGGATCTGAAATGGTCCGTAGGCGTTGACGGACTGTCCATGCCCCTGGTCTTGCTAACGGGATTTATCACCACCTTGGCAACCCTGGCTGCTTGGCCCGTCACCCTAAAACCCAAGCTGTTTTACTTCTTGCTGCTGTGCATGTACGGCGGTCAAGTTGCCGTCTTTGCCGTTCAGGATTTGCTGCTTTTCTTCCTCGTCTGGGAGCTGGAGCTGATTCCCGTTTACTTGCTCCTATCCATTTGGGGAGGCAAGCGTCGGCTATACGCTGCCACTAAGTTCATCCTCTACACCGCGGGGGGATCACTCTTCATCCTTCTGGCGGCTCTGACCATGGCGTTCTACGGCGACACGGTGACCTTTGATATGGCCACCCTTGCTGCAAAACCCTACGGTCAAACCCTACAGCTCTTCCTCTACGCAGGCTTCTTCATTGCCTATGCCGTCAAGTTGCCGATTTTTCCCTTGCACACCTGGCTGCCTGACGCCCACGGCGAAGCTACAGCTCCAGTTCATATGTTGTTGGCGGGAATTTTACTGAAGATGGGTGGCTATGCCTTGATCCGCATGAACGCTGGGATGTTGCCCGATGCCCACGCAGTCTTTGCGCCGGTGTTAATCATTCTGGGGATTGTCAATATCGTCTATGCGGCACTAACTTCCTTTGCTCAGCGCAATCTGAAGCGCAAAATCGCCTACTCATCCATTTCCCATATGGGATTTGTGCTGATTGGCATCGCGTCATTTACCGATTTAGGCATGAGCGGCGCGGTGCTGCAAATGGTCTCCCACGGTTTGATTGGGGCAAGCTTGTTCTTCTTGGTAGGAGCAACCTATGACCGTACTCATACGCTGATGCTGGATGAGATGGGCGGCGTAGGACAGCGGATGCCCAAAATCTTCTCCATGTTTACCGTATGCTCCCTTGCGTCTTTGGCGCTACCAGGGATGAGTGGCTTTGTGGCTGAGCTAACGATCTTCTTAGGCTTTAGCACCAGCGATGCCTACTCTCTTGACTTCAAAGTTTTCGTAGTCATTCTGGCGGCGGTTGGCGTGATTTTGACGCCGATCTATCTGATATCGATGCTGCGGGAGATTTTCTACGGTCCTGAAAATCAGGAGTTAACATCCCACGAGAAGCTGGTGGATGCGGAACCTCGGGAGCTATTCATCATTGCCTGCCTAATGCTGCCGATTCTGGGTATTGGTTTGTATCCGAAGTCCCTGACAGAGATCTATGACTCTACAACTCAGAATCTCACTGCTCGCTTGCGTGCATCAGTGCCAACTCTCGTTGCTCAACGGGAGAAGTCTGAGCAGGAAGCCTTGAAGGCGGCCACGGCGGCGATCGCCCCCCAGCTGCCTACTCGAACGCGTTAGAAAGTGAACCGTTCAACCGAAATGCTTTGCTACATCGCCACCTAGGTGGAGTGATGTGATCCTTGAAAAGTTCACTCCGTAAGGATGCCAAGCATTTCTCTTCATTGCTAAAACTTCAAATTCCCCTGTGTCTTCTAGAAGATTGCAGGGGAATTGTTTTATGCTGTAAGCAAGCTGAACACTTTTTTGAATTTGTTTGATTTAGTAAATCTATTTAATGAAATCTGCAAGCACGTGCTGTTTTAAGTGGTTTGTGTAAGCGGCAATTTAATAACTATGACTGCAACTTTAGAACTCCCAAAGCCAACCTCGACAGCTGCTGTTGCGCAGCGCCCCGACCTTCGTTCTGAACAGCCTCTTGTAGAAGAGTCATCCTTCCTCGGTGGATTTCAGGCACTCTCTGACCCTATTCGACTCAAGGTGTTAGAGCTGTTGCGCAACAAGGAGCTGTGCGTGGGAGAGCTTTGTGAGGCGTTGGGGGGCATTGCACAGTCCAAGCTGTCGTTCCATCTGAAGGTTTTGAAGCAGGCTGAACTAATCGTTGGGCGTCAGGAGGGACGTTGGGTTTATTACCGCTTAAATGTTGCGCAGTTTGTGGTGTTGGAAGAGTATTTGGCAACCTATCGGCGGTTTGCACAGGTTTGGCCAAGTCGCAGTATGGACTAGGTAGGGCACTGCTGACGGATGGCAGGCGCTAAGGTTATTGCTTCCAGATCACTTAAGTGGCGCGCTTAGCGTTCCAGAAGTGGGGGTCATTTCTAACCGTTCGGGATTCGCTCAGTGTTTGCTGGAGCCCTGAACGATTAGAAATGACCCCCTTACTATTTGCAGCTAATGCTTAAAAGGAGCCTGGGGGGGCGATCGCCGCAGAGACTCTGGATGGTGATATTGGGCTTGCTTGCCTTTGCTGATGGGCGATCGCAATCGTATTTCCAGTGGATTAGCGCAGTCAGCTTATAAGTTGTCATAGGCGATCTCCCGCCGACCTTGTATCATTGCTACTATTTAGTCCGACTAGGCCTAAAGACTAACAATCAGGAAAAATTGTTGCGATGCAAGGGTTGCTTCCAATTGCTGAGCCTTGAGTGTAATAATCCTCGTTGGTCATCGTAGGTTGAAGCGCGACAGGCACTGAATCATTTTTTCCTGTTTGGCTTCCCTGACTAGATCGTTCTGATTTGCCTTTACTATCCGTTGCTAACGGAGCTCGAAGCGTATGTCTTCCCATCCCTCATCTTTTGCCAAGTCCTTTTCCCGACGTTTTGTAGGAGCTGCTGCGACACTGTTGACGGCAGTGACGTCTGCAACTATGCTGCCCCCGCAAGTGGCTCATGGTGCGGGACCAGGATTAACTCTTTTTGGTGAACAGTCTCTAAACTTTCACCTTCAGTATGGTTCCAGCGATCATTTTGATCGGTACAAGCTGAGGGTCCCGGTTCAGGAAACTGCGATCGCTCACGTTGTTGTAGATTACGACCCGGACCGATGGACAGGAACCCTGGATCCCAAAAATATTGAGCTTCGCTATCGCAAAAAGCGGCGGGGGCGCGAGCGGTCATTTGAGCTGAAGGAATTGAACTGGGATCCCACCATCGGAATCGTCTCTTTGATCCCGAAGGAGCCTATTCCCGCTGGGGAGAGGGTTGAAGTGGTGTTCCATAATGTGCAGAATCCCCGTGATGGTGGATTTTTCAAGTTCAAGTGTAAGATTGCTATCCCTGGTGATCGCGCCCAGCGTTTTCGTTTTCTGGGTAACTGGGTAATCGATATCGATTAATCTGCGTTTGCCCTAGCGACCGACATTTTCGCTCGTTGAAAAACCTGCTTTTCGAGCGCTGCGCAAGACTGCGGCAAGTCTCGGAGAGCAGGTTTTTAGTCTTTTTCGGTGACTCGCCAACTCAGCTTGAGATTGAACCAAAAATTCCAGAGGGTGACGGCGGCGATCGCCAACAGCTTGGCTGCATATTCATTGACGCCAAAGCGGTTGAACAAAATATTGATGATTGTGACGTTCAACAGTAGCCCCAGCAGGCACACCACGTTGAACTTGAGAAAGCGCTTGAGTTTCTGACGGAAGCGGGTTTGCGATCGCGAAATATCGCCAAAGGTCCAGCGATCATTCCATAGAAAATTATTGAAAATTGCCACCTCTGCCGACAGGATGGCGCTGCGGGTCAGCCCCCATCCCAGTACTCCCCGCAGTCCATAAAATACCGCCATATCAACAAAAACGCCGCTTAAGCCCACGATGCCGAAACGCAACAGCCGCCCTCCCTGCCAGCGGGACCATCGCAGCCGCCACAGATGCAGTAAATAATCCCAATAATGCTGGCGTGAAACTTTGCTATCACCTTCCTGGCGCTCCTGGAAAACGTAGCCACATTCGCCAATCCAGCGCACTTTTCCACGTCCCAGAACTTCAATCAGAATTTTGTAGCCAACGGGGCTGAGGGGGACATTGGCGATCGCCTCCCGCCGCACCAGAAAATAACCACTCATGGGATCTGACACTCGCCCGATTACCTCTGGCAGCATCAACAAGCCCAGCATTTGCGCACCCCGAGACAGCACCCGCCGCGCCAAACTCCAATCGCTAACGCCGCCGCCCACCACATGGCGACTAGCAACGGCCAAATCAGCACCCCGACGGACTTCCGACAACAGTTTGATCAGGGTCTCTGGAGGATGCTGTAAATCTGCGTCAATCACGCCAAGGATACTGCCCCGTGCCGCCTGCCACCCGCGAATTACCGCCGTCGATAGCCCACGCTCTTCCGTGCGTCGCATCACTCGCACCTGGGGATACTGCTCCATCGTTGTTTGAGCCTGTTCCCAGGTGCGATCTGGGCTGTCATCATCCACCACAATCAACTCATAGTCGCCCTGAAGCACAGGATCCAACAGCGCTGTTAGCTGCTGAATTAGGGGCGCAATATTCTTTGCCTCCTGATAGGTCGGAATCACAAGGGATAGTTCTAGGGGGGAGGATGACTCGCGCAGAGGCTGGGAGGTGGGTGGCTGCTGCGATGTTGGGGATGGGCGATCGCCAGAAGCTGAAACCTTATAGCGCCCCGTTGGTACTGGCGTTAGGGATGTAGTGGAACTATCAGACAGTGGGTTCACAACCATCAGCGACAAAA